>NZ_LZZL01000038.1:0-53441 GCF_002006495.1 Clostridium sp. BL-8 | reverse complement strand
TACGAATTATCTTTTTCACTATTCTCAAAGAAGTATTGAAGCATACTCATATTTAATGTCTTCCCAAATCTTCTCGGTCTTGTAAACAAATTTACATCTGCTTTATTATCCAATAGATCTTTTATAAGTAATGTTTTATCAACAAAATAATAATCTCTAGTTATTAACTTTTCAAAGTTATCTATTCCTATTGGTAATGGTTTAAAATTCACCTTATCACTTCCATTCAACATTTAATTTTAACATAGGAGATTGTCAAAACAATTTTACTTTTGACAATGCCTGCTTTTTACAATATAAAAGCTTCACTTTACATACTAATTATAACCGAAATACTATCTTATTAAAACTTACCTTGTTTAAAAAGCAATACATGGTATATACATTTTTTCATATTATCCAAATCTTTTAAAAATTTAAACATATTTTTTTAATTCAAATTATAATTTTACTAATTCTATACTATTATTCTGCCATTCCTGGCCCAAAACTAACCATCCCTATAATAAAAAACATGAAATAATATATAATAGGAATAGCTAAGCAAATCATTCCAATTATGATAGTTTTTTTATAGGTTTTTCCTTTATATTTGGAGAAAAATCCAGCGATGAGTAATGTTATTGAAAATATTAATGCCGCAACAGGAATCCATGCTACTGTAAAAAATATAGTACGTTCTATAATACCCACTAAATAAGTCCTCCTTAATAAATTTAATACAAATAGCATTTGTAACAACTTATTATTATGCTCTGATTATAACATATTTTGTAAATATGTTATTTCTTAATTTTAAAATATCAGTTTAGCTCATAGGATTTTAGAGTATTACTCAATAAAAAAACGCAAATCCAATCTCTTGAAAATGCGTTTTTACAATCTGTTATTTATTTTTATTAATTCATGACATATTTATTAAACCAAATTTTCTCCATCTTTAAATGCTCTTAAAGATAACTCATTAAAAGCTTCATCATCAGTTCCACAGTAGTGGATGCAATCCTCCAAGTTCCAACCAAATACGTCAAAAATATTATTAACATATTTAATGGCTTCTGCACCTTTTTTAGGATCTAAGCTTCCTTGAGCAAATACAGTTATTAACTTTTTACCTGGATGTCTAGGAATAAACTTATTTGGAAGCTCTTCAACCATTGGAAACGTACGATCTAACCAAGTTTTTGCTTGACTTGTAATTTGGAACATATATATTGGGGAACCAAATACAATAGCATCTGCCTCAGCAATAGCTTTATACATTGGCTGTAAATAATCATTAACAGCACAGCCATCATGAGTACGACAATAGAAACATCCTTGACATCCACGAATTTCAGTGTTATTTAAATCAAATTCAATAACCTCAGCACCTTTTGATTTTGCTCCTTTTGCTACTTGATCTAATAATTTTGTAGTATACCCATTCTTTCTTGGACTACCATTAAAAATAACTACTTTTGACATTTTTCATCTCTCCTAAATATAAAAATTTGAATCCTGTGTTTCTATATCTTCCTTAGTATCTTTTCAATCCAACTAAAAATACGTTCATTTGCAATTAATTTAGCTCCAGCTTGGCAATGGAATTCAGCTCCTTCTTCAGCTGTAAATAAAATAAAATCTTTGTGGCAGATAAGTTCTTCATACAACTGCTTTGCTTGATCTCTAAGCAGTTTGTCATTTTCCGAATCAACGATTAAGGTAGGGCATTGTATTTTTTCTGCTAATCCTTTCATATAAAAACCTCCAACCTTTAGAATGAATTCAGCAGGGGTATTTACACCAAATACATACATTCCATGTGAAAAGCTCCATTTTGCTTTTGAGTTTAATTCCATTTTTTCCTTAACAGCTTTATTAAATCCCTCTGAATCAGAAAGTGCGAAATTTAAAAATTCTTCTCTTGGCATATTAAAGATACTTGTAAATCCTCCTAAAAAATCATATACTCCTCCATTTGCTATGCAGCCTGCAAGTCTATGTTCAAAAGCTGCAGCTCTAGGAGCAAGATACCCGCCTAAACTTTGTCCCCATAAGACAATCTTCTTTGAGTCTACTTCTTTTCTTGTAATCAGATAGTCTACCACTGGAGTTATAACCTTCTCGTAATCATGTCTGAAAAATAGTTGTTGTTTATGTACGGCCTCTCCTTGCCCTGGCCCCTCGAAAGTAATACAATGCATACCGTGTTCAAGTGCATCCATTGCCATTCCGTAAAATGCTTCCTTTGTTCCATCAAAGCCAGTCATAGCAATTAAAACTGGTTTTGGTTCCTCTGAATCCTCTAATTTATAAAAATGTCCTGTAAGTGTTGTATTTTCATAGGGGATTTTCACTTCTTCAATAACAGGCTTATTAAGTTTTATAACATTAGAAAAACAATCTAGGCTTGCACTATATAATTCCTCTATCTTTGGGTCTTCTGGATTTTCATGAAGGTAGAATTCTGCAATTCTATAATAATTAGAAGCTCTAAGATAAGCTTTTCTTGCACTTATTAAATGGCCATTTGAGTAGCTTTCTTTTGCAACTCTTTGCAAACGCTTGGCTGTTTTAGTCCATTCTTCACACCAGCTTTGATAGTCTCCTTCTTTAATTTTCTCTGCTGTTGAAACCACTTCTCCTATATCTGCAGCTTTGAAAGCAGTATCTCCAAGAAGCCCCAATACCTTGGATGCGAATTGATCATCTTTAAAAATTAAATTATTCATAGTAATTCTCCTTTACAGTATTTATTGTTTATGCAACACCTTGTTGCTATAATTAAAATATATCAGATATAGATTTGTATTCAACCAACAATATTTATTGTTTGTTTTATATACAACAAAGGAGTGAAAATGTTGCAGAATAAACATGATATTCGAACAAAACGGACACATCAGCAAATAAGAGATGCTCTTATTGATCTTATTTTTGAAAAACATTTCGATAATATTACAGTCGGTGATATCACTAATAGAGCCATGATTAATCGTTCTACCTTTTATAGGTATTATCAAGATAAATACGACGTTGTACTAAAAATTTTTGAAGATGCAATGGAAAAAATGAAAAAAGATTTAGGTCTTCCTAAAGAAAGCCTTAAGAATCTTAATGAAGACCAAAGATCTGATCCCTGGGTGAAACTATTTGATCACTTTGCTGAAAACAGTCGATTATATCTGGCAATGCTGGATGATTCATGTAACATATGGTTTATGTCTAGACTGCGCAGCAACATCATCTCAATGTTAAGAGAGCGTGAAAAATTGCGAAGCTCTTTTCTTGTAAGTGATAAAGACTGCTCCCCAGAGATTCAAGAAATGGCGTTCTTATTTACCGCTAATGCTTTAATCGGTACTATTGATTGGTGGTTAAAGTCAAACTGTACTCCAGATTCAGAGAAAATGTCTTATTTATTTAGATCTTATTTTAAAAACGGCCATGTAGGAATGCTTAATAAAAATTAATGTTGTGATTCAAATTTTGCATAAAAAAGACTAGACATTTCTAATTCACTTGAAATGTCTAGCCTTATATGTTTTATTAATTAATCAATTTCTTTCATTACGAAACTGATATGGTGTTAGCTGTGTATTTTTCTTAAATACTTTACTAAAATAGTTTCCACAAGAGAAACCACATCTTAAAGCAATTTCATTTACTGAAAGTTCTGTGTTATGTAACAAATGTATTGCATGCTGCATCTTAAGGTTTATGAGATATTTTAGTGGATTTATCCCCGTTTCCTTTGTAAATTCTCTGGTAAAGTGACTTAAAGATACACCAAGTTGTCCTGCTAAAGCATCAATTCCTTCAAGTTTTGAAAATTCATTTTTCATAATCTCTATTGCAGTTCTTGTCCTTATAGAATATTCATCTTGATTATAGGCTACCTTACTACATAATAAGCATAAAAAATGAAAAACAGTTTCGCTACCTACAAAAGGCTTAATATGCATCCCATCACTTAAATTTTCATAGAACTTTAATAAATATTGTATAACACTGCTATTTTCAGGAAGTGTAATAATTTTGCCAATTTTTCGTACTATCTTATCATAATATGGCTTCACAGCAGTTCCTTCAAAATGTATATATAAAAACTGCCACCCCTCTTCATCTAAATCCTCTGGACAATAATATTTTTCGTCATCTGGAATTTCAACAAAAAAGGCCTGCCCTTGCTCAATATAATATTTTTCATTCTTTGTCTCAAATATTCCATGCCCTTTTAAGGTATATTGAAACAAATATCCTTTTATATCTCTAGAATTATTATCAAAATAATAACTTGAAGTCCTCCTCTTTTCAATCCCCATATCCTTCAATTCAAATGGAGGATTTGGAATCTCATCAAAGAATACAAAACCATGTGACCCAAATTTATACGCCATCAAAAATTCACCCTTTTTATCAATTTATCACTCTTGCATCAAATTTAATCTATGTAATACACTTAATATAAAGCATTATATATTAATAAAAGCACTAACTATAATTATATCAAAAAACTACATTATAATCATATAGTAACTTGTTTTTTATTTAATTTCTATTTCTAGGCGTACCTAAAATGCAATGTTTACTTTTATTAAGGCGCGCAATAATCTTTTAATTTATAAAATTTTATTATAAGAGAGGATTTTTATCATGTTACTAGAAAACACTTTTGCACAAACTCCACCAATGGGCTGGAATAGCTATGACTATTATGACACTACAGTAAATGAGGCTCAAGTTAAAGCTAATGCTGAATATATGGCTAAATACTTAAAACCACATGGATATGAATATGTTATTGTAGATATTCAATGGTCTGATCCACTTGCTGGTACTGACAGAGAAAATTTCCAATATATAAATTTCAACCATTTTAATATGGATGAATATTCTAGGCAGCTTCCCGCTGAAAACAGATTTCCATCTTCTAAAAATGGCGCTGGCTTTAAACCTCTTGCAGACTATATTCATAATTTAGGCTTAAAATTTGGCATTCACATTATGAGAGGAATTCCAAGATATGCTGCACATATGCATTTAAAAATCAAAGGTACAGATGTAACTGCAAATAAAATTGCAAATCCTTATTCTATATCTAAATGGAATCCAGATATGTATGGTGTTGATTATGAAAAGTCTGGTGCTCAAGAATACTATAATTCTATTTTTGAATTATATGCAGAATGGGGAGTTGATTTCGTAAAGGTTGATGATATATGCAATACTAATTTCTATAAAGACAACCCTTATTCAGCTGAAAAAGAAATTGAAATGATTCATAAAGCTATATTAACTTCTGGCAGAAATATGGTCTTAAGCCTTTCACCTGGACCTGCTGTAATTGAAAAAGCTTGGCACTTAGAAAAGTATGCAAATATGTGGCGTATTACTGATGACTTTTGGGATAACTGGGAGTTACTTAAGAATATGTTTGAACGTTGTGAAGTATGGCAAAATCATGTATCAACAGGCTGCTATCCTGATTGTGACATGATTCCCGTTGGGTACTTAGGTAAAGGTTTTGGCCATGAGCGCTATACTAACTTTACAATAAACGAACAAATTACATTAATGACCCTTTGGTGTATCTTTCGTTCTCCTTTAATGGTTGGAGCTGAGTTAACAAAATTAGATTCGAAGACTTTAGAGCTTTTGACAAATGATGAAGTACTTTATTTAATATCAAATTCCCATGGAGCAATTCAAATTGAACGTTCTAACGAGCATGCTATATGGTTTAGTAAAGATAATAATGATGAAAGCTATTATCTAGCTGCATTTAACTTATGTGAAGAAACTCAAACTATAGAGGTTTCTTTAAAAGATCTTGGAATTAATTCTAAGGTTTCTATACGTGATTTATGGAAGCATGAAAACTTAGCTCCAACTGAAGATATAATTATTGCTAATGTTCCTTCCCATGGCGCAGCACTATATAAATTAGTTTAAAAAAACTTAATATACTGGACAGTCAAAAATTCTGTTCAATTAACAAGCCTGTAGATCCTCATAGAATGAAGAATTTGCTTGCTTGTTTTTAATTATTTTAGTTATGCTTAAATTCGCATTTTTACACATAATGCGAAAAATGTTTTTACGTAAGTAGCTTGCTTTTTTATAAAGCTTTTGACTGTCCAGCTATTTCATGGTTATCATAATACTCATTGGAGTAAACTACTATATATATGATTTCATTACAATAGGCATCTTCTTTCTAAAAATTCATCAAAATATTTATAAAATTCTTCTTTCTTTGCTAAATGAATATTGTGATCTTCATCTGACATTTCATAAGCTATACAATTAGGAATTAGTGACTGCATTTTAACAAACTCCTCATTTGATACTGCATTATTGCCTTTAGCTATAATTAGCAAAACAAGACACTTTATGCTTGGTAAAAGTTGAAACCAACTTTGATAATAAGTGCTATAAGCAGCCATGGCCTGAGAACTAAACATCATCTTATATCCCTCTACAGTTTCTACAAGACTATTCATAAAATATTGATATTCTAGACTTGAGCTTGAAGCCTCCTTAATAAATTTCATTGCCTCGTTTAAGCTTTGAAAAGGCAAAGGCCAATCTTTTGTTAAAGGGTCAACGGCTGAAATTTGATTTAATGGCAGCATATTTCGCTTATCTGGTCCAGCTGCTGATTTATCGAGTATAGCCAAAGCTTTTACATACTTAGGATATACTGCTGCTAAATATCCAGCAATTCCTCCACCCATTGAGTGTCCCACTAGAATTACTGAATCTATCTTTAGAAAATCTAATAATTCAATTATATCCTCAGCCATTTCTTCAACTGTATATTTAGATATAGGTTTACTACTCAATCCATGCCCTCTCTGATCCGGCGCAATAATTCTGTATTGTTTCCCATAATGCTCAATAAATTCAGCCCAAGTTTCTGCTCGTCCATACATTCCATGAAGACACACAATAGTCGCCCCTTGTGTCTTTGTATCAAAATAAAACATATCAATATTATTTAGCTTGGCCATGTTCCTGTAGATTTTTGTTTTTAGCAATTGATAGATTGTTATCTACATCAGCTCCACTTATATATCGAAGTTCCGTTATACAAGCGTCATGAAACCCTCCATAAATATCATTTAAATAATCTATATCGGATTTGTTACTTATATCATACCAATTACTCATCAATTACACTTCCTAAAATTTATTATTAAATGCTTACATAACCGTTCATCTTATATATCCTTTTTGATTAAATTTAAATTCATAATTACTAATAATGCTAAATGTGAGAAGATTCGAAATTATTACTTTTGTTTTAGTATGGAACTAATCCAAAAATAGCAACTATCTAATTCTTCATCGCTAATTAAATCTGACCTATGCTCAAACATTATCTTTACATTCTTATTTTCCTTTGTAATAATCTTCAGATAATTTTCAATAGGTGCCCAACCATCCTCTATTTTTAAATTTGGTAATGTAGGAAAATGGCTGTTTTCTAAATTTCCAGAAACCTTAACATTCCATAAATGAACTACTTCAGTATATTTTGCAAATCTTTTAATAATTTCTTTTTCATTAAAGTTTGAATCTATTTTACTTTGTAAGTGCAATCTTCCAGTATCCAAGCATATTTTTACTGTTCGATACTTTTCTAACAAAGATTCCAGAAAGCTATATTCACAAATATACTTATTTAAAATATCAAATTCTAATACAGGAATAAAATTATATTCGAGGCTTTTCTCAGATAGCCAAACAAAAAGATTTTCACTATATCTCTTAAATTTATTAATTGAATAATCTGCTTCATATGTATATTCACTTTTATCTTCAAATCTCCAATTACTCATATTAAAATTATTTTTCAAGATAACTGGCTTAGGGTAATGAAAGAGAATATATTCTGGCTTAACCTCCATATTATCAATATAATCTAATTCTTCTTCGATATATTTATAAGCATTTCTCCTCATATCTTCATCTAATGCTAAAAATTGAGGGTCTCTCAAATTTGATATTCCAGCTCTTAAAGGAAAGTGAATACCAAATTTAACTCCTTTTCTTTTAGTTTCATTAATTAACTTTTCTATATCTCTTTCATCTTCAAAGAGACACGCTTCTATTCCATAAAAATTTTCCTTAAAGTCCCTATTAAATTTGTCATTATCGAATTTTCCATACATTCCAATCATAAATTTTTGCATTAGTTCCCTCCGACTCTAATACTAATTCGTAAAAAATTTACCATTTCAAATCAATTATAACATAAATTGTAAATTTCTCGTTATTCAATTTTCAAAGGTCAGTTTAATAATTTACTAAGTCAAATCTAAATTGGTTGAAGCTGAATATAGCATTAGAGTTTGATATAAAAAAATCGCAAATTCAATTTCTTGAATAATACGATTTTACAATTTGCTATTTAATTTTATTGATTTATGATATAAGAATCATGCTTACTAACACTATCTAACATTATGCTTATTTTCTAACCTTATTCTCCGTCATAATATTCAACCTGTAGATTAGTTTTAAAAATCTGATCTATGTTTTTGCCCCAAATGCCTATTTTCCCTGAATCGGGATAAAACGCTACATCAATGTCATTATATGTATCAAAATCTAAATAAATCAATGCTTCACTTTCAGATATATTGGTCAATTTATGTGCAGCCTTTTCATTAGCTGGAAAAAATAAAAAATCTCCAGCAGAAACCTCTTTGCACTCAGTTGGAGTTTTTAGTAATCCTCTTCCGCTTATAATATAAAATGCTTCTTCATTTTTGGTATGATAGTGATAAGGATAGGCTGATTTTCCCGGTGGTATTTCATATACAGATATTGCACATTGTTCAGCAGCACCTTTAGAAACTAATTCACGCTTGTAATATTCATAACCTTCATGTTTGCTTTTGTGTTTACTAGGAATATCTTTAATTTTCACATGTAATAATTCATTCATAAAACTTTACCCACCTCATTTTTAAGTACTTACTACGACCAATAATATCACAACAAACTACCATTATAAATAAATTATAGCATAAATTGTTAATGTATATTATTCAATTTTTAAAGAACATTTTTCCACTAATTGCTACATCAGATCTACAAAGTACATATTTTTTTTTAGAAGTACGCAGTAAAAATACCGTCATTCATTTAAATAATACGGTATTTTTTGTACTTTTTTATTAAATTGGCAATGTTTTCATAATACAAATCTATTTATTATGCCTATTTATGCTATAGGTACCTTCTTATCCTCGCTTCGTACAAATGTATTGCACTTATTGCAATGATAACTATTTGTTATAATTTTAGTCACTTTACCATTATCATCTTTTTCTTCTTTTTCTGTTGTAGTCATTATCATGCTTGCTAATTCATGGCATTTAGGACAATATTCATTAATCATAAACTTCACATCCTCTTAACAATATATTTTATATTATAACATATTTTGTAAATACTGCATTATTCAATTTTCAAAGATCACTTTTTATTTAAGTTAATTCGTCAAATCTACAGTTTGTCTAATGTTAGAATTGCGTATAAAAAAAATCGCAAATTCATTCTCTTGAATAATACGATTTTGCAATAAATCATTTATTTTTGGCGTTTATATTATAAGAGGATTGCTAATCAAAAATTTTAAAGATAACTATTTTATATAAACTGTCAAAGCATTAATAACATCATCAGTAACTTCTTCACCATTTTGATAAAAAACCTTTACTGCATCTCCTTGATGCAAAATTAGCCATCCATTTCCAGTTACATCTATTATTTTTGCATGTTCTGTATTTATATTATAAGTTTTATTATTCTCATCGTTTATCACACATGATATATTATAACCACTTGCTTCTGCTTCTGAATTTACAGAAACAACTTTTCCTAATATTGAGGATTCGGTAGTTTTTTCCTCATTTCCTTCTAATATATTTCCAACAATCGTATCAAATTTAGTAGCTTCTTTGTATGGGATCTCATATGTGAATCTGTTTTTCTCCTCGAAAAACTTATTACCTGAAAGTTCAAATTCTCTAATGTTTCCATTCTTTAAGTATACTTTAATAAGATATCCCCCTCCAACATAATCACTTGGATCTGATTTTGTTTCAATTATATTTAATGATGTCAAATAATCTATAATTTTTTGTATTTGATCCTCATCAGATATATCAACTGCCTTAAATCTTGATGGAAAATCAGAAAGATTAATTTTTTGCACGTCATTCCTATTAAGGTTTAAATCTGTATTGCTAGTTATAGTTTTTTTACCAGTTTCCAAGCTTGATGAAATATTTTGCACAGATTGACTCCAAGCTCCATCAGAATCTAATGAATAACCATCAATAGACGTATTAGTAGCCATAGCACCACTACTATATAAATAATACCACTTATCTCCAGTCTGTATCCATCCAGTTTTCATGTATCCATCATCATCAAAATAATACCATTTTCCATCTATCTGTTTCCAACCTATTGACCATGAATTACCTTCTGAATTCCACCATCCGTTTGAATCCTGCTTCCATTCTGCACTTACCCCACTAGAACTTAATGCCAATGTAGATGTTATAATTAATGAACTTGTAATTATTTTTGTTAATTTCATACTTTTACTCCTTCATTTCTACTATTCTCATGTTATACCATTAAGTACAAATATTCGTATTTTTTCAAGTACCTTTTTATTCAATTTTCAAATATAAATTTGATTCATTTTATGTGAATATTTTTTTCAAGTTTTCACATAATAATATCCTCATGTTAAAACTGATCTCCTCATTTCATTCATTTATTAGGAGTTTTTTCTATTTTTAGAATTATTCACAAAAAAAATCGTAAATCCAATCTCTTGAATACTACGATTTTACAATTTGCTATTTATTTTTATTGATTCATGATATATAAAAATTACGACGTAAAACACATTGTAAAACAAGCCCATATCAGATTGCTGCTCCGATATGCGCGTATAGTTTAATTTCTCAAAATAATCCGCAGTTGTAATCAGCAACAGCACCATTATAATTTATAATCTCGCCATTATGATTTTTGCCATCAAGGATTATGTCTGTTATTAACTTGCCAGCTTCCTCTGCTGTCTTCATGTGTGGTCCTGTCGAGTTTCCATTTAAGTCAGTTGTTGTTCCGCCAGGCATGATCCCAAAAATTTCTAGAGGTTTTCCAGCTTGTTGGAAATTCAAAGCAAGGGTTTGTGTCATGGCATTTAGTGATGCTTTACTCGATTTATAGGAAAATGGATTAAAATAAGGTGTCATGCCGATAGGAATTGTGATATTTACAATTCGCCCATTATTTTTTTCAAGTGTAGGTAATAATTGTTTAGTAAGTTCAAATGGACCAAATACATTTGTTTCCATGACGCTTCTCAATTCATCCAACGTAAATTCATAGCCTGGTTTTCTCATGTCACCTGGAATAGCTGCATTATTGATTAATATGTCAAGATCAGAATGCTGTGATTTAATTGTGTTTACAGCTTCTATAATAGTTTCTTGATTCTGCAAGTCAATATTTATATAAGTTGCTTTAATGCCTTCACTAAGAAGTTCATTAACCGCTTCAAGTCCGCGTTTTTCATCTCGTGATCCTATTAACACAGTCCACCCACTTTTCCCCATTTCATGTGCTATTTGTTTACCAATCCCTTTGTTCGCTCCTGTGATAAAAACTTTCTTTGACATATCTTAGCCTCCTAATCTTTTCTTTGTTTCATTTATATTTTTATTAACTACTTTAATATGAACTTTTATGTGTTATATACTAATGCTATCACATAGAGTTATGTCTAGGTCAAGTGTTTTTACAAAATTATAAGGATATTTATGAATGGGCTATTCTATTAAAATGCAATTATACAATTTGTTATTTATTTTCACTGCTTCATGTTTGAAGAAAATTAAGGACTATACAGATGAGAATAAAAATTATTTATATTTCCATAGTTTAATGTTATACCTTCCCCTGAATATAAAGTATCTTTTAATGTAGAACCTGCAATAGAAGTTATGTTGTTATTTGCATCTACAGCAATAGCACCAACACATTCTTCAGAATTGAATGCGTAACCTTCAGTATTAGTATCTACAAAAGTTGCTTTTTTACTCTTTCCAAAAGCCTTTTCTACTGAACTTAAATTAAATTTGTCCATTAACGAAATTCCATTGATACTTTCTCTACTTAAGTCTATACCATGAACTCTTATGAACCTCAATTCATAACGATTAATTACTAAATAAGTGACTGTTAATATTATAATAATTATATAAATTACATGAAGTTTTTTCACCTTTTTGTCTCCTACTTTATTACTTCTTCTTATTCCACTATCCTGAATCAATTCTAACATAAATTGCAAATATCACATTATTCAGTTTTTAAAGAACATAATAATTTGACCCCTATATTAGCACTGAAGTAGAAATGCATTATGGCTAACCACTTTTATATCATTTAGTTTAGTTTATGATTGCCTATTCAGCTTTTGTATATCATAATATACAAATATCCATCATATAATTAATTTAAAAGTGGCTTCTTAAATATTTATTTTTTATATCCACTGCCCCTTATCAGGGGCTTTTATTTAACTTCAATAACAATATCTTGAATATTTATTTCTTAAGTTCACATAATAATATTTTTTAAGTTCAGACTGATATCCTTATCTTGACATTTTAATATAATGGGCTTTTATTAATTCGTAAATGAATATTATATATTATTTTTTTCATTGTTAAATACAACCACTTTATTTCTCCCATTGTTTTTTGCTTGATACAATGCAATATCAGCATTTTCAAGCAAATTATCAATTTGACTTGTCAGTTTAGGATATGATGATATTCCGATTGAAATTGTAATTTTTATAGATTCATTATCTGAAATGTAAAAATCATTATTTTCAACATTTTTCCTTAATCTTTCTGCAATTTTAACAGCCTTAGATTCTGAACAATCCAATAATATTATAGAGAACTCTTCCCCCCCAATTCTAGATATAACATCATAAGTCCTACACGTATTAATAAAGATTGGAGTTAAACTTTTTAAAATAGTATCTCCTGCATTATGACCATAGGTATCATTTATTTTCTTAAAAAAATCAATATCTATAAGTAACATAGATAACTCTTCTTCTTTTCGTATAGCCATCTGAGAAATACTATTAAAACTATTATCAAATTGCCTTACATTATTCAAACCAGTCAAGTAATCTTTTGTTGCTTCATTTTTTAATCTTTGATAAATTTTAATTATTTCCAGTATATAGTCTGCATATTTAATTGAGAGATAAGATACTATTAAATATCCAGAATAGTATAATATCATTGTTTGAAAAAACACTGCTGGATTTTGTGGTACTGGTACTACAAAGGCTGAAGCAACTGACAATACAATAAAGAAGAGCATACAATAAACATATTGATTTCTCCTTGATAGCTTTAATAAAGAAATAAATCCAAATCCAATCCCTATAAGCAAAGCCATTATTAATCCAATTACTGATGTATTAGATATTCCTAAAATTAGAAATCTAAAAATACCTATCAAAATTGAAGAAACAATTGAAGATAAAAAACCACTATAGAGAGCAGAAAATAAAATTGGTACGTACCTAAAATCAATAAAAGTCTCTGATGTAGTAGGGACACTATTTATCATAAGTATTATACCTAATATGCCGTTATATAATCCCCATAAAACCTTACTTTTTAATGGCATATCTCGTGAAATTTTTCTATCCTTTATAAAATGGTGAATAATACTCAGAGATGCTATTAAAATACATGCATTTTGAAAAAAACTAAGAAACATACTTTATCACTTCTTTCCCCTAAATTCCCACTTATTCTACAGTAATTATAACATATTGTAAAATACCACATCACTCAATTTTCAAAGAACCTTTTTATAATTTACTGCGTCAAATTTACAAATTACACAAAAAAATCGTAAATTCAATTCCTTTTGAATAATACGATTTTACAATTTGCTATTTATTTTTACTATTTCATAACTTAAGAAGGTTAGGCATTAACTATATAAGTACTTACTCACTAATATATTTAAATATAAAACTCCGTTAAAATATTAAATTCAATAAGGATATTTTAACAGAGTTATTCATTCTAGTTAATATTCTACATTATTTGTTAGACATTCCTAAAAATTCTTATGATTATATTATTAGTTGTAAGAAAATTTTATTGTAATTTAATATATTAATTTATTTCTAATTCTTTATTAAATTTGCACCTAATTCAAATGCTTTTTGACAATCTAAAGGAAATTGAATTTTTCTATGTGCTGCTTTTTCTTCCTCAGAAAAAGATTCAACTTTATATTTTGAGTAATCATCAAATTGATAAGTATTATTTGAATACATAACTGATGGTTTTGTGAATATATGTCCAATATTAGATTCCATGCGCTCAAAAGTTTTTAAATAACCAATTTGCTCCATTACTTCCTCTTTAACATTCATTGTATAAATGAATGCTGTTGGCATCCTCTTTGGCGCCAATGAAGTACCCTTATTGTCATACACAAGATAGGGAAATAATAGTCTTTCTAAAAATGATAGGAATTTACCTGTTACATTACTAAAATATACTGGAGAACTAAAAATAAGCCCATCAGCTTGAGATACTTTTTCAAAAATTTCTTGAAGATCGTCTTTTACTGCACATTTTCCATAACTTTTACTTCCAAGTCTTTTACAAGCAAAGCAACTTATACACCCAGTATAGTTTAAATCATATAAATTAATTATTTCAGTTTCAATTTCTTCATCTTTTGTAGATTCTTTCACTCCATCTAAAGCTTTTTGAAGTAATGTAGCTGTATTTTTATTTTTTCTTGGGCTCCCGTTAATACCATAAACTTTCATAATAAAACTCCTTTTTCTATATACTTCTCTTTATAATGTTTTATTTTTAACTTTTTGTTATAATTAATATAACATAGGAGCAGAGATATACAAGTATGCAGTTTTTTCTGTTTCAGTATAAAAAGTATACTATTGACTTTGAAGGAGTTGTGATTATGGATGAGTATATGAATTATGATAAAGAATTCCCTGCTGATAATGTATATGAAAGGAAATGTCCTGTTATATATGCACTTAATATTTTAGGTCAAAAATGGAAACTACCTATCTTGTGGTGTTTATCCAGCAAAGATTTTACTAGATATAATGAATTAAAACGAAAAGTTAAAGGTATTACTAATATGATGCTTACAAAGTCTTTAAAAGAATTAGAAGAACATAAGCTAATTGTTAGAACTCAATATGAAACCATTCCTCCTAAGGTTGAATATTCTTTGACAGAAAGAGGTAAGGCCTTACTTCCCACATTTAAGGAATTATATATATGGGGCGAAGAGCAACTAAAACTTGATACGTCTAAATCAGATTATAAATAATATAAAATAATAGGGATAATATATAAATTTAAGTATAAATAAATCTATATATTGTCCTTATCATTATGTATTACTTACTAATTTCTTTTTTTATACATTTTTAAATATTCCCCTGAATATTCAATACCATCTTCAAAATATCTCCATCCAGTTTTTTCATAATAGTCACAAATATCAGTATAAAAAACAGTTCTGTGAAACCTGCTTCTCTACAATAATCAACCAAAAAATTCTTTAATTACTTTATATTCAGTTTTCTATCAGTTTTAATATCTCATTATTTATTACATCAGGATGTGTGTGATATATTGCATGTCCTGCACCCTCAACTACTATTTGCTCGCTATTTGTTGACCATTCTTTTAATTTAGCTTGACTGTTATTCCATATATCATCATCTGGAGCCGTTAGAATTTTTATGGGTAAATCACCTAAATGTCCATTTTCCAATACAGTTTTAGCATTATTCCTTGCCAAATTACCTTCTTCTACAATATTGGTATTATACATAGTTGTTAGAATCATTGATAAATATGTTTGTTGTAAATTATCTGGGAGTAAATTAAGATTTTTTGAATAGTAATTTGTATGATTAATCACTAGCCGTGCTATTCCTATAGATTTTAAAAATTTATAAGAATAAGCTGTACTCTTAGGAATTTCTAAACCATTTTCAGCATAATACTCTGGATTACCACCATCTATTAGAACTATTCCTGATACTTCATTTCTATACATTTGTGCAAATCTTATTACTTGTAATGATGCATATGAATGTCCAACTAGTATATAAGGAGCTCTTTGTCCTGAATCTTCAAGCGCCTCATGCATTTCTTCTACTATAGTATCTATGTCTCTTGGTGCGTCTGTAACTTCACTCCACCCATGACCAGGTCTATCGTAAGTTACTACCTTAGCATACTTTGAAATTTCATTATAAAGAGGATAAAAATCTGCATAGGAATTAGGTTCCGTATGTCCTGCGCAAAAAACAACAGTTGAATTTCCTTTACCTTCACTAAAAACGTTGATTTTATGATTATTTACTTCAACCATTTCTCCGACTATAGGAAAGTTTTTAGTATCTATATATTCACCTATTCTTTCATAAATAAAACCTAACATTAAAATTAGTAAAATTAAACTTAAAAATACGTATTTTATTGATATTTTTTTACTTTTGTTGTTAAGCTTTTGTTTCTTTTTCCATATATTCAAATACATTTATAATCACTCCCTACAAATATCGTAATTCTTTCATTATAAATACTCTATAATAAATCACCATTATAATACAGTATTTATAAATACTTCCTTGAGTATAACATAGCTTTAAGTATAAAAACTTCTTCATTATCAGAATTAAGAAGTTCTTAATTAATTTGTCATATTTAGCTCTAATTTGAATAATGTGATTTTACAATGTGTTATTTAGTTTTAATCATTCATAACTCAATAAAATTGTGTGTTAATATATTGAAAGACTCATAGTTTCATTATCTTGAATTTTAGAAAATCCAAATTCAATTTTGTATTTATTGATTTTATCAAAGTATGTTTTAGAATTACGCACTAAAAAAATCACATTTTCACTTATGAATAATGTGACTTTTTAATCTATTTTTTACTTTTTATTAATTCATATTTTATACATATCCATATAACATAAAATATTGTATGGATATTATTGAGCTTTATTAATAAGTTTTAGCTTATATACTATATTTGAACCTCTATCTCTGCTAAATTCAATGCTTTTCCGCCGACCTTGACTTCAATAACTTCTTCGCCTTCAGTTCTTAAAGCAACAATTATTTCTGAAGGCTTTCCCATTGAATAACCTTGCTCAATAATTATATGATTAGCATTGTCAGATTTAATTTTATCATATTTAAGTAGATAACATGCAAGAGCACCATTAGATGTACCAGTTGCAGATTCTTCAGGTATTCCATAGAGTGGCGCAAAATTCCTACAGTAGGCATTTGAATCATTAAGAGATTCAAGCGTAAAAATATGATAGCCAATCGTATTATATTTACTGCTAATTTCTGATACTTTTTCAAAATTAGGCTTTATTGCATTAACCATATCTATATTCTTAATTGGTATAAGTATATCCCTAAGGCCTGTAGATACTATTTGCACTGGCAGTTCTTCAATCATTTCATTTATAGTAATATTCAATGAATCTGCAATTTCTTCCTTAGATATTGTTTGATGATAACTTGGAGCATTTTGGTTCATCATTATTGAAAAATCTTCTTTTAACTCCACACTTAAAATTCCTGCTTTAGTTTCTTGAAGGTACTTACCAGGTTTAATTACTCTTTTACTTAACAATGTACTAAAGGTTCCTATCGTGGCATGTCCACAAATGTCAACCTCTTCATTCGGTGTAAAAAACCTAACTTTAAAGTCTGCTAATCCTGATTTCATGACAAATGCAGTCTCACTAAAACCAATTATACCCGCAATTTTTTTCATACTATCTTCTGATAAATCATCTGCATTAAGCACAACTCCAGCAGGATTCCCTCCCTCTGCGCATTTTGCAAATGAACTTAATGTATAAGCTTTCACCTTCATAAAAAATTCCTCCTAAAAATTCCGCATAAACTTTCCATTTGCACCAAATTATTGATTTAGCACATTATTATGAATACATTACTGCATGTTTTCAATTTATCATATTATTCGATTTTCAAATAACATTTTTATAACTACTACTTCAAATCTACATATTGTTTCAGATCTACATTCATTTGTAGAATTATGCATAAAAATCGTAAATTCAATCTCTTGAATAATACGATTTTACAATTTAATACTTATTTTTTTAATTTATAATTTTAAGAAAACTACGTACTATTGAATTTCTGCAAAAATTTCATGTATATTTCCATCTGGGTCTGCAAATAGTGCTGTTCTTTGACTCCAAGGCATATCTTGTGGTTCATGAATAGGAGTTGCTCCTTTAGAGATTAACTTCTTAAATGATTCATCAACATCTTTATGATTTTCACATGGAAAAGCAAGTTCAAAGCCCTGTCCAAATGACTCTTTCATATATTCATTACTATAAACATACATAACATCCCTCAGACAAATAGCAAACCTTACTCCATCGTTTTCAAATTCAACATAATTCCCAAGATCATTTTCAATTCTAAATCCGAGAACTTGATTATAGAAATTCTTCATTTTATTTATATCATTTGTCCAAATCGTAATAAGATTAATTTGTGCTTTCATCGTATATTTTCCCCCTTCTCAATTTAACATATAGTTCGCTTTAATTTGCCATTACAAATCAATTATAACATATTTTGTAAACATTATATTATTCAATTTTCAAAGAACAATATTCTAAATAGCTACTTCGTACTTTGAGTTTGGTTGATTGCGATGTTGAGACCTAAAAAATAGCACATATTTAATATATATCTATACTTATTTTACAGATTATTACTCCTTTTAAAAGGCGTGTAAAATGTGAGAAGTGAAGCTCTTTGAGAAAGAACTTCACTTCTTATTTTTTCAACATAAAATTTTGTTTAATCACTATATAAATTGTAATTGTTAGAATCGCTTTAATATTATCTTATATGAAACGCATCGACCATTACACATTTACGTTTTCTGCAAAAAGATCTAGCTGATGTAAGCCCTTCACCTGTAGGTCCTGCAATAGTAAATGTTGTGTGTCCTTCTCCTCCAACGCCTATTCCCGCATAAGATGGTGCATTTTTAACAAAAATTGTTGTTTCAAGAAGCCTAGCCATTTTAGTAAGCTTATCAACATTTTTAGAATGCATCATTGCTGTATGTCTATTGCCATGTTCAGCAACGTAAGCACATTCAATAGCTTCATCAACATTGCTGACTCTTACTATTGGCAAAATTGGCATCATCATTTCTTCTATTACAAAGTGATGATTTCGATCAACCTCCATTATAATTACTTTTACGCTATCATCAACTTTAATTCCTAATTGATTTAAAATATATGGTGCACTCTTACCAACAAAAGAAACTTTAGGTCCACCTTTTTCATTAGTAACTAATGCTAAAAGTTTTTCAATAACATCTCTGTCTTTTATTTCATAAGCACCGTTAAACTTCATATTATGAATTAAATAATCACAAATCTGATCAACTGCAAAAACTTCTTTTTCTGCAATACATGGAACATTATTATCAAAACTGCAGCCATTTATGATGTCCATTGCAGCTTTTTCGATGTCTGCAGTTTCATCAACAACAACTGGTGGATTTCCTGCACCTGCACCAATTGCTTTTTTACCTGTAGACATAACCTTTTTAACTATAGCTGGTCCACCAGTAGCTACAAGCATTCGAATTTTTGGATGCTCCATCATAATATTTGTATTTTCAATAGAAGGTTCTTTAAGAGTTACAATAAGATTATCTGGTGCTCCAACTTTCTCTAATGCTTTATTTATCATAGTTATTAATTTTGTAGTAACATTTTTTGCTCTTGGATGTGGACTAAATACTACAGTATTACCACCAGCAATCATTGAAATTGAGTTGCAAATAACAGTTTCAGTTGGATTTGTAGTAGGAGTAATAGATCCAATTACTCCGAATGGACAATATTCAATTAAAGTAATTCCATTATCTCCTGTTATAGCTTCTGTTACTAAATCTTCAGTACCCGGAGTTTTTTCAGCTGCTACTCTATTCTTAATTAATTTATGTTCATACTTTCCTATTCCAGTCTCATCTACAGACATTCTCGAAATAAATTCCAAATTTTCTTTTTTGAGTACTACAGTTTTTATAGTATCAACATACTTTTGTCTTTCCTTCATCGAAGTTTTTAATAAATTCTTTTGAGCAATAACTGAGGCTTCAACAGCTGCATCCATGGTATCAAAAATACCATAATTTTTTGAAGCAATTACATTATTAAAATCTATATTGTTTTCATTCTTTACTTCTTTTATTGCTTGTCTAACTAATTTTTCAATTAATAGCTCATTTATTTCCATAATCTACTACCTCTCTTTAATTATTTTACAATTCATTGCAATTCCTAAAGGAGTTACAAGTAATGGTTCATTTGATTTTATTGTTTTAATTCCTATTTCTTTTTCAAATACTTCATTAAATTCTTCAAATGAACATGCTCCACCAACAACATAAATTGCAGGAACATCATAGTCTTTCAAATACTTTTTTACTATTGATGCCATTTTTTGAACAACTGGCCTTATGATTGAAAAGATTTCTTTATTTTTTTTAGGATCTTTTTTCAATGCTTCCGCTTCTTCAATGGAAATACCATAATATCCTGCAATTACTAGTGTCATATGAGTACCACCTGTAGCTTCATCTGCAGTGAAAACAACTTTTCCATCTTTTAATATACTTATACCTGTTGTTCCACCACCTACATCAACTACTGCACCATCTTTGATTTCTAATACGTCTGCCGCAGCAGTAGGTTCATCAACTATATTTATGACATCAAAACCTGCTGCTTCAACAACATTCGCTATGCATTTTACATTTCCATCAATAATTCCAGGTGGAACTGCTGTTGCTGCTGTTAACAATTCCTTCCCAATAATGCCTTCAAGTTTAACTTTTAACCTTTTTAAAATGTTTATAGCACCAACAAAATCAACAACAATCCCATCTTTAACAACAGAAGATGGATAAGTAGCCCCTGCAACCGGAACATTATTTGCATCAATTACTGATATAACAATATTAGCTGTTCCTAAGTCTACTCCTGTTCTAAGTTCTCCTTCAAAACTATTACATTTATTTTCGCTAATTAATTTAGAAAACTTATCTAACAATTCATTTTCTATAAACATCTTTATCCTCCTTATGAACATAAATGATTAACAACGATTTTTCATTATTCATCAATTATTTTGTGTAAGATCACAAAGTCATTATTTCTTAAACAACAAGCATTAGCTTCATCAAGGTCAATATGCATTTCAAAAGCTGACTTATTAGAAACACGAATTAAAACATCTCTTAAGATTCCACGCCTTTCACCTATTGTCTCAACTTCTACTACTTCTTTATCTTTAACTCCCATTCTTTCGGCACATTCAGGTGTCATATGAATATGCCTTAAGGCAACAATTGTTCCTTGTGGAATTTTTATACTGTCACAAGGGCCTACAATTTCAAGGCCCGGAGTATTATCAAGATCTCCTGATTCTTTTATTGGCGCTTTAACACCTAACCTAAAACTATCTGTTAATGAAATCTCAACTTGGCTTTTTTCCCTAACGGGACCTAAGATACGAACTTTTTCAAATTCACCTTTAGGTCCTCTTATTGTTACAGTTTCATTAGCTGCAAACTGCCCTGGCTGCTTTAATTCACTTTTCTTGGTCAACTTATATCCTTTACCAAATAACTTTTCTAAATCTTCTTGACTTACATGAACATGTCTATTTGATACTCCTATTGGAATTTTATTATTCTCTAAATCTCTTAATTTATCTATAACTATCTTTGTAACTAATTTTACTAACTCTTCGCCCTGCATTTTTATCAACTCACTTCCTAGTTAGACACATGAAAAAATTACAATATTGTTTTTGGTAAAAGCTTTTCTGTATCAGTATGTGGTCTTGGAATAACGTGCTGTGACACAACTTCTCCAACATTTCTTGCAGCTGCAACTCCTGCATCAACTGATGCTTTAACTGCTCCAACATCGCCACGTACCATAACAGTTACAAGCCCTGAACCTATTTTTTCATATCCTATCAATGCAACATTTGCTGCTTTTGTCATTGCATCAGCAGCTTCAATTGCCCCTACAAGTCCTTTTGTTTCTATCATTCCTAACGCTTCATTACTCATCATTTTTCCTCCTTTAAAATACATTTTTAACTTTATATTACATATGATTCGTATAAACAATCCACATAGGCCAGATTGATAAACATTTTAAATTTAAATAGTATTATATAAATTCATTTAAAATGCATTTAAGCGCTTTTTCTTTTAAAATTTGAACCTTATCAAGTTCTTCCCATCTAAAGTTCTCACTTTCTCTTCCAAAATGGCCATAAGCCGCTGTTTTTAAGAACTGAGGTTTTCTTAAATCAAGCTGAGCTAAAATATCAGCTACAGAAAATGAAAAAGTATCTTTAACAATCTCATTTATATATTCACTTTTTATTGTTTCTGTACCAAAAGTATCTATAGTAATAGCCTCAGGTTCAGCTCGTCCTATTACATAACTTAAGCATACTTCTGCCTTTTTAGATAATTTTGCACCAACTATGTTTTTTGCAACATATCTTGCCATATATGCTGCAGAACGATCTACTTTGGTTGGATCTTTTCCCGAAAAAGCTCCTCCACCATGTCTGCCTATGCCTCCATAGGTGTCTACCATAATTTTTCTTCCTGTAAGTCCTGTATCTCCTGCTGGCCCCCCTACGACAAACCTTCCTGTTGGATTTATAAATATTTTTGTATCATAACTTAGCCATTTGTTGTCTATAACACTATAAATAACATCATATTGAATTGCATTCTTAATATAATCGTAATCAACATTAGGAATATGCTGAGCTGATACAACTATACTTGAAATTTTAATTGGATTTCCATTCTTATCATACTTCATAGTAATTTGAGCTTTGCCATCTGGTCTAAGCCAAAAAGCACCTTCCTCTTTTCTAAAAGCTGTAAGCTTCATTGTCAATTTATTTGCTAAGTCACAAGTTAACGGCATATAATTTTCTGTTTCATCAAAAGCATATCCATACATTATGCCCTGATCACCCGCTCCTATAATTTCTTTGCTAGAGCTGCTATTTTCTTTCTCCTTATCAACACCTCTAGCTATATCAGAAGATTGTGTATTTATATTGGTAAGGATTAAACAGGTTTTATAATTAAAGCCTATATCATCGTCATTATATCCAATATTCCTAACAACCTCCCGTGCTATTTTTACCACATCAACTTTGGCATTAGATGTGATTTCTCCAGCAATCATTATAGTATTTTTAGAAACCATGCTTTCGACTGCAACTCTTGAATACTTATCTTTTTCCAAATAAGCATCTAAAATTGCATCTGAAATTTGATCACAAATTTTATCAGGATGGCCTTCTGTAACAGATTCTGATGTAATAAAATATTCATTCATATTTTTAACACCACCTACCTTAATTTTAGATTCTATAACATTTTTTTATATTGATAAACTGTGATATTCTCATATTTTTTAAATACTTTGCTAAAATAACTGCTTTCATTATATCCAAGCTTAAACGCTACATCCGTAATTTTTAAATCAGTAAAACAAAAATAACTTTTTGCTATATACATTTTTCTCATATGCAAATATTCCATAACACTTACATTAAATTGACTCTTAAAAATACGGCTTAAATACCCTTGACTTACAGAACAATTGTTAATTATTTCATTCAGTCCAATTTCCTCTTCAATATGTTTCTCAACATAATCAAATATGTTCCCTAGCAATGAATACTTTCTTGTACTATTTTGCACAAAAATAAAATTCATTACTTTAAACATCCAAAATTCGTAAAACTTTTCATCCCTTTTAAGAAATTCATCAATAGGAAAAATTTCATCAAATTTTATTGTTTCTAAAGTCGATAAAGACATAGAATTTACAAGACAATATCCTAAATTTATAAAACATTCTTTTAATGAATTTGTACCAGTTTTTTCTTCTAAGTAGATATCATGTACTATTTTAGGAAGATCATAATATACTTTTTTAAAATCTTTTTCCTTAATTATTGAAAACAACTCTTCATATTGCAGTTTATTTAATTTGCTGCTATTGATTACTGGAGTATTTTCAATTAAGTAATTTTTTAACAGATTCGCTATTTGTGAAAGAGCTACTGGTTTTGAAACATACGCTTTTACTTTTGTATTTAAAGCTTGGATTGCAAATTCAAAACTATTATATGAAGATACTATAAAGATAGTAATTTTAGGATTATGATCATATATTTTTTTACTACATTCAATACCTGATTCACCTGGCATCATAATATCCATAAAAACTATATCAACTTTATTGTTCTTACATATTTCAACTGCAAGTTCTCCAATTCCTACAGAATATGTAACCTCAAAGCCGTCTATTTTAGATATCATTATTTCTAAAGCTTGTCTCATAAGTGGTTCATCATCTGCAATTAATACATGATACATGCCTTAGACATTCCTTTCTTCAAATATTTTTGGATATCTTATAATGATTTTTGTACCTTGATTTTTAATATTCTCAATGTAAACATCATATTTGACTCCAAATAATGTTATTAGTTTCTTTCTTACATTAGCCATACTAATCTGAATATATTCTCCCTCATAGTTGCCTTTAAACAGCTTAAATTTCTCCTCTATTTTTTCTTCACTAAAACCTGATCCATTGTCATAAATGCTAATCACTACATTTTCTTTTTCGTAATAAGCCTTTATTTCTACTTTTCCGCCCTCAATTTTAGTTGAAATCCCATAAAAAACAGCATTCTCAACAAATGGCATAAGAATATTTAAAGGAATTTTCTGAATACGCATATTTTGTGGAAAATCAATCGAATATTGCAATAAATCTCCGTATTTGATCTTTTGAATTTTTAAGTATTTTTCAATATTCAAAATTTCATCACTTAAAGTAATATATCTTTTTTCATTACAAACGCTTTGTTTTAGAAGTTCAGAAAACATTACTATCATTTCATGAGTTCTAGGTGAATCCTCAATTATGGCTAAATTTGAGATAGAGTTTAATACATTAATTAAAAAATATGGATTTAACTCTGCTTTTAAATTTATAACCTCGTTATTCTTTAGATTATTCTCTACCTCTAATTGCTTTGTATACTCCTTTAGCTCCTGCACCTCTTTTTTCAAAGAATTATTTTGCATTAGTCTAAAAACTTGCTTTTCACCAAGCTGATTTAAAATTAGAGCTATTAATTCTGCCACATCAAGAAATTTTTCATATTTGTATACTGGAATAGAATTGAATAGGTCCTGCATATATTTATCTTCTTTATACTTTTTAGATTTCTCTATAACGGTTTCAAGTTTAGTAATCCCTAAAGGTGCATCTATGCACCTTACTTGTCCACCAATAAACGCTCCTAAATAATGTCCTCTAACAATAATAGGTATTGCTATTTCCAATAAACCACAGGGGCAAAAATACACGCAACTTTTCTTTGTAACTGCTGATTGAATCCCTCCAAAAGCATCAGATGACTTGCAGCCACTTGACCCATCATCTCTCTTTCTAATTTCATTACAAAACTCTGTAAAGGATGTCATTTTTGTGATAGGCTCACCTCTATAATCAACAGTTACAAAAGCCAATCCCGTTGCTTTAGATATTTTTTCTTGAATATCTTCAAGTGTTTCTTTACCAAACAAGTCAATTATATTAAATTTAGTAATCAAATTTTCATCAATTTGTACGTTATTATCATTAACTTTAGCAATGGTTTTATCATAAAATTCGTTCATTTATTCCACTCCTTAAATTGATAGAGCATATTTTTTTATATAATATATTCTACCATATTGGGAGTAAATCAGTATATGGCTTCAATCAATTCTATTAATGCATTAACACTCACCTCTATAGGGTTTGTACTTGTACAATTATCCTTTAATGCATTTTCAGCAATTAGCAATTTTACCTTATCAAATTCATTTTTATCTATATTAAATTCCTTTAAATTTTCTGGCATATTCATAAGCTTCATTAAAGACGTTATATAACTTTTTAAAACTTTCACTGCAAATAAGTCATCTTCCTTATTATCAACCATTCCAGCTTTATATACTAACTTTGCATATTTTTTTACTATTTCACGATTTTGGCAATTATAATCTATTACAGTATTTAAAAGCAATCCATTTGCTAGCCCATGAGGAATGTGAAATCTTCCACCTATTTGATGAGCGATGCTATGATTTATACCAAGGCCGGCTATGTTAAATGCCATTCCTGCTAAATTAGAAGCTTCATGCATCTTTCCCCTAGCTTCCATATCATCACCTTTGCTATAGCACTTAAGCAAGGCTTGATTAACAAGCTCTACTGCTTTTTCTGCTAAGGCATCTGAGTAAACATTCGAATTTTTTGCTACATAGGCTTCTACTGCGTGAGTTAAAACATCAATTCCTGTATTAGCTGTAATATTTTTAGGTACAGTTACAGTTAATTTAGCATCTAAAATTGCTTCATCTGGTAATACATAATCATCTAAAATTATATGTTTAATTTTTTCTTCTGTATCTGTAATAACAAAAGCTGATGTTACTTCAGATCCTGTTCCACTCGTGGTTGGAATTGCTATGAAATTAACTTTATCAATAAATTTTTGCTGTTTAGCAAAATAAATAATACCTTTTGCAGTATCGATGGCAGATCCCCCGCCAAAGGCGATAAGAACATCCGGATATATATTTTTTATTAGTGCAACTCCTTTTCCAATAACCTCCAATGGTGGATCTGGTACAACCTCATCAAAAATAGAAACATTATTATTGTCATCAATAAAACTCAAAATAGTTTTTACACTTCCATTTTTCACAAGAAAGTTATCGCATATTATCCATATGTTTTTATTTTTTATTTCTTCTAAACGCTTTAATGAATTTTCACCAAAATTAATTTTTGTTTTTATATACACATTATTCAACAAATTCACTTCCTAACCTTAACATCTAAAGCCACTATTTATTATTTCAAAAAATCTCATTAACGAATTGAAAACCCATTTGTAAGTGAACAACGTCTTCTTCTTGTAAAATGTCTTGCTGTTGTAGTACCTTCTCCTGTTACTGTAGCAATTGTAAAACTTGCATCTCCTTCACCATTGACTCCAATGCCCACCAAAGAAGCACCATTTTTAACAAATACTGAAGTCTGCATTACTTTTGCAGCAATATTTAATCTTTCAATTGATTGAGAGTGAATTGTAGCTGTATGTTTAAAGCCCTGTTCTATTTCAAGAGCTGTGTCTAATGCACTTTCAAAATTTTCCACTCTTATTAAAGGTATAAGCGGCATAAGCATTTCCACTGTTGCAAAAGGATGCTGCTTTATTGTCTCTACCACAATAAGTTTAATATTCCTATTGCAATGAATTCCTGCTGCTTTTAAAATTTCATTTGCATCTTTTCCTTCAAGGCTTCTGTTAATACTCATATCACTTGTTAAAGTTGCAAGGGTAAGTTTAAGCATTTCTTCAGTATTATTTACATAGTAAACATCATTTTTAATTAGCTCATTTATTAATTTATCTGCAATAGATAAAACTACAATTATACTTTTTTCAGATATGCACATTATATTATTATCAAATGAAGCACCTCTAACAATATCTCTCGCTGCTTTTTTAATTTCAGCTGTTTCATCCACAATGGTTGTAGGATTAGCTGGTCCAGCACCAATAACTTTCTTACCCGATGACATAGCCTGTCTCAAAACATTAATACCACCAGTTGTTACAATCAATGATATATCTGGATGGGTCATAATTTCATTAGTATAACTTATTGAACTTTCATTTAATGTTACAACTAAATTATTAATCCCACATTTTTCTCTTATGGCAATATTAATAATTTCTGTAACATACTTAGATACATTTATTGCTCTTGGATGTGGGCAATGAACAACTGCATTTCCACCAGCCAGCATTCCAATTGTATTGCTGATTAATGTAGCACATGGATTTGTGCATGGATGAATAGCACAAATTACACCATAAGACGATAACTCATACAATGTCATTCCATTATCTCCTGTTTTGACTTCTGTTATCAAATCTTCAGTTCCAGGTGTCTTATTAATAGCCCATTTAAGTTTCTCTATTTTATCTTTTACATTTCCCATTCCTGTTTCTTCAACAGTCATATGTGCTAGTTCCGAAATCTTCGCTGAAAGTTTTTCTTTTATTGCTTTAATAATTTCTTCACGTTCAGTTAATGTAAGTTTACAGTACATATTGTAAGCACCTTGTGCAGATAAAACCGCATCATTTACATAAGAAAAAACACCATTTTTAAAGTCATAATTCATGGTAACCTCCTTTCCACTCTTTAGATCAAAGCATTTATCATAGCCTAAGCATCGAAAGTGTCTATAATTCCTATAACAGCCATGTCAATAGCAGTTCTTTGTTTTTGTTCCTCAACTCGTACGGCTGATCCTTTACACAATAAAACATAATCTCCTATACCTGCTCCTACATAATCTGCTGCTACTTCTTCATCACCAGTGAATTCACATTTAGAGTTTATTCTCTTTACAACCATTAATTTATATCCAACTAATGATGGATCTTTCCTTGTAGCTACAACATTTCCAACAACCTTAGCCATATACATATTCTAAACATTCCTTTCTTACAAAAGTTTCTGATTAATATTACTCTTCTTGTTTTTTAGGTTCTGCTTTTTTTCTACTACTTCTTCTATTTTTGTTTTTTTCAGGACTTAAAACTTTTTGTTCAGAACTGGCTGAATCGATTTGTTTTTTTTCTTTCTCAACTAATGGCTCTTCCATTTTATCTTCTGTACTCTCAGCCTCGACGATAACATCATTATTAGATGACTCCTCTTTTTTACTATCATCTTCGCTAACATCATTCATTTCAATAACCTGTTCTTCATTATTATTATTTTCTTTTTTATCTATGATAATTTCTTTAGAAATACTCTCTTCATTATTGTTAAGTTGACAAAAAGTAACTTCTACATTATTGGAAGGTCGTGGAATAACTTTAGCAGCAACAAAAGAATTGTTTTCTATGGCAAGTTTTTTTCCGCAAGTAACTGCAGCATTTACAGCTCCGACATCACCACTAATTTTTATTGTCATATATCCTAAACCTCTTGTGTTTTCTAGCCCAACTATATCAATATTAGCTGTCTTGCTCATTGCATCAGCTACCAATATAGCTGTTGATAACCCTTTAGTTTCTACTAAGCCTAACGCTTCTCTCATCTTGTCACCTCACTTCTCTTTCAAGATATAAATTTTAAATTTTAAGTAATGCTCGGCTTATTTATATGTTATTATTCTTATAAAATATAGTAATCCTACATTGTGCTAAAAACTTTAATTAAAATTGTGATCTTCTTATAATTGAAATATTAAGACTTCTTGCCCTGTCACGAGCCATGTCTGTTATAATATCACCATCATTTAAAATTATCTTGTTACCTTGTATATAGTTTTCTATTTCTTTCTCTGTAATTACTTTTTTTATTCGGCTTAATTCATCTTCACATAGGAATACACTATTATTTTTCAAATAATTTATCGATGAAGCACCTTTGAAATCTTCAGCTAAGTCAAGTTTTTCCATTTGAGTAATGCAATCTAGTATTTCGATATCAAACTCCAGCAAAGTTCTATAATAATCAAGCATTTTATTCCTATAATTTAAGGGCTCCTTGCCACTAAATTTCTGTAAACCTGATTTTAAGAAAATAATTCTCTGCCCTTTTTCCATAGCCTTAAAAATCCAATTTGTTTCAAAAGTATCATCAATACACAAGGCAGTTTTTGCAACAATGTTTCTTGACACTATTGGGAATACAGTTATATATTCAAGGCGCTCGTCAAAGTGTACATCTTTTTCGTTAATAATACCTTTGCACACATTAAATTTTTTTAAATTGTTTATATGAAGTGTGCCAATAATACTACTTGATATTATCGCATACGCATCGTATTCATTTTGTTCATTTAGTGTCTCAAAAAAACTCCAGTACCTTCCATTCCATTCCTCTGTAAGAATGATATAAAGCTTTTTTTTAGGAATAACTAAATTTTGAGCATTCTCTAATCGTACTAATTTTATGGCTTTAATAACTAATTCTCTTAGTCTTTCTTCATCCATTATCATATTTTAGCCCTCCTCTACACCGCAGCTTCGGCTTAGAGTTTTAGAAATCTTCATTTATTGAAGATTTCTAAATACAATGTTCTATAAGCTTTTATTTTTCAATAAATTTAGGTAGAATTTTTTCAGTGTCTGTATGAGGACGTGGAATTACATGAATTGAAACAACTTCCCCAACTAATTTAGCTGAAGCTGCTCCTGCATCTGTTGCAGCTTTTACTGCTCCAACATCACCACGTACCATAACTGTTACTAGTCCTGAACCTATTTTTTCATATCCTATTAAATTAACATTTGCTGCTTTTACCATGGCATCTGCTGCTTCTATTGCAGCAACTAATCCCTTAGTTTCAACCATTCCTAATGCATCTGAATTCATATTAAATGCCTCCTTTTTATATACTCAAATTTTTTCTATATAATTAAAAATTTATTTGTTATCTAAATACTTTTAGATAACACTTTATTCATACATTGTTTCCTTAAATGTAAGGCTTTGTTGTTGATTTAGGTTCATCACCTAATGCCCCTAGCAATTTCTTACCAACATCAATAGATGCTCTTACAGCTTGTCTAACCGCACCTGAGTCGCCGCTAAAAGTTAATATTACTTCGTTAGAATAACTCGTACCATTACCAGGTGAACAATAACCTACAACATCAACATTTGCAGCTTTAACAGCAACATCGGCTAAAACTGTACCTATAGCTGCTGGCCCTGCACAAACCATTCCAAATGCTTTTCCAAGTGGTGTACCAAAAGCCTTTTCTAAACAATAACTTGCTCTCGCTGTATATTGGAATTCCAAGTGGCCTGCATCATTAGCATATACATCACCAAAATACTTATCTAAACTTGAAAGTGCTATTTCTACTGCACGCCTTGCATCAGATACATCTTCTGCTCCTATATAAATTAAGCTTCCATGTCCTGCTCCGCCTTTAGTGTCTCTTGGCAGTTCAACTGAAATAACTTCTGTATTTGTAGCTTTTACAGCATCATCAACAGCCATTATTTGTGGCCCTGCTCCTGTTCTTCCGCCAATAATACCAATTGAACGATACTTTCCAAGTTTCATAACATCTGTAAGCATTGGATCTACACTTGCAATAACTAGACCAATCGTATCCCCAATTGCAGTACCAACAAATTCAGTCACTCCTATATTATTATTCTTAGAAGGGCTATTTTGATTTTGAACAGAAATTCCAAGCTCATTAGAAACCTGCTTCATTACTTTTTCAATCAATTGCTGATCCATTTAAAATCCTCCATTCTAAAATTTAAAATCTTAACCGCCTATGATACAATTCATACCTTGACTTTCAACTATCTTTTTTAAATTTTCGATTTCATCACTATATAAGCTTTCTGATTCTTTCATAGGATAATCTCTTCCAAGAAGTTTGTACTTATTTTCACCATAAGTGTGGTATGGTAACAAATGAATTGTATCTATATTATTTAGGTTTCTTACAAATTTACAAATTTCCAAAATACTTTCTTCACTAGAATTAAATTTTGGTATTACAGGTACTCTAACAACCATCTTAGTTATCTCTGAAATCCTAGCCGCATTTTTAAGTATTATTTCATTTGAAATACCTGTAAACTGTTTATGAATATCTGAATTTACATTTTTTATATCCATAAGTGCTAAATCAATATATGGAAATACTTTTTCGATATTTTCAGGAGATCCATATCCTGTAGTTTCAATTGCTGTATGCCAGCCCTGTGCTCTGCATGCTTTAAGTAATTCCTTTGAAAAATCTGACTGTACTAAAGGCTCTCCTCCAGATAAAGTAATTCCTCCCCTAGAACGCCTATAGTTTGTAGCATCTTTTTTTAATTCCTTTATAACTTGCTCTACGGTCATTTTTTTCCCTTTTAAGGTAAGAGCACTAGCTGGACATACGTTTACACATTCACCACAAGCAGTGCATATATCTCTATTTATAAAACCTTTGTTACTAATACTTATTGCACCTTTTTTACATGCTGAAATACACCTTCCACAATGAATACAGTTCATTTCTTGATACATTATAACTGGCTTAAGACTTTGCGATTCAGGATTACTGCACCATTTACACGATAAATGACATCCTTTTAGAAAAACTATCGTGCGAATTCCTGGCCCATCATGTATAGAAAATCTTTGTATATCAAATATAAGACCTTCCAAACTGTAATTAATAGTATCCATCATGTACAACTCCCTTTTTCAATGTGACAATTGAGAATTTACAATTGCTTACATTGTTTGTTCAGTACGGCTAATAATGTTATCTTGAACTTCTTTTGCAAGAACAACAAATTGTGCACTATATCCAGCAACACGAACAACAAGATCTTTATATTTTTCAGGTTCTTTTTGTGCTGCAAGCAATGTTTCTTTATCTATTACATTAAATTGTACATGCATACCCTTGTGATCAAAATAACTTCTAACAACTGATGCAAAATTCATAAGTCCTGTATCTCCTGCAACAGCAGATGGTAAGAATTTTTGGTTATAAAGTGTACCATTTGATGCAATAAAATGATCCAATTTTGCTACTGAATTTGCTGCTGCTGTTGGACCGTTTGTATCTTTACCAGCTCTTGGAGATACTCCATCTGCAAGAGGTTCTTTTGCTAACCTACCATCTGGTAATGCTCCAACATCTTTGCCAAATAAAACGTTTGCAGAAACTGGATAAACACCTGCTTGGAATTGACCTCCACGAGGATTAGTATATTTTTCAACCTCAAAACAGTAAATTTGTGCGCATCTTCTAGCAACTAAATCAACTTCATCAATATCATTTCCAAAGCTTGGTGTACTATCAAGAAGCTTTCTTAAACTTTCAAAATCGCCAGCAACTGGTGCTTGAACTCCTTGTAATTCTGAAGTTATCTTACTTTGAATATTAGATAAATCAATAGAACCTGCACTGCTTAAAATCTTCTTAACGACTTCATAGATTTGTGCTTCAGTAACATCTGAATTACTGCTAGATGTAGGACAAGTATTAGTATTGCAGCCTACAGTATGTCCAAAGTTTGCATTTAAAGCTTCCTTTAGTTGTTGCATACTTACATCTTTATCCTCAAAAACATGCTTTTGTATTGCATATACTGAATCTCCAGTATCAGCAACTCCAAATGCTTGAGGTCCTGTAAAGTTATAAATTGCTCCACCTTCTTGAACTGATTTTCCTCTTCCAATACAATCGTCAACCAATGCTGATAAGAATGGAAGTGGTGCTCTTTCTGCATGTGCGTAATCAACACAGTTATCTGCTTCAACAAGATGATAAACAAAGTATTCCATTTGTTTTTTAAATGCAGTGAAGAAGTCATCAATATTCTTAAATGATGTTATCTCTCCTGTAGCAAGACCTAATTGTTTATCGTTAGCTTTACCGTTATTTAATGTAATTTCTAGTACCTTAGCTACATTAAAGAATGCTGCATCATGCCATCCTTCTGTTTTATGTGGACATTGTGGCTCAACACAACCAATAATGCAATAATTACGTGCATCTCTTAAACTAACACCTCTATTAACTAATGCTGGTATAATAACCTCATCATTGTACATAGCTGGCACACCTGTTCCAAGTCTTGCAACTTCACAAGCTCTTAATAAGAATTCATCTGGAGTTCCCTGCCATAAACGTACTGAAAATGATGGTGCAGGTAACTTAACATGTGCTGTCGCTTCCATACACATATAAGATAGTTCATTTGTTGCATCAAAGCCTTCTTCTGTTTGACCACCAACGCAAAGGTTTTGGAATACAGCATAACCTGCAAAGGCTTGAGCAGAAACTTCATCACGTGTTTTATTTATATCATTAAGTTTTATCCAAATACAATCTACTAATTCTTGAGCAAATTCTTTTGAAATACCCGTATCTGCTTCTAAATAAGGATACATATATTGATCAAAACGTCCTGGAGAAATTGAGTGGCCGCTAGACTCAATTTGAAGTAAGATTTGAACAAACCAAAATGCTTGGCAAGCTTCATAGAAATTTGTTGCACCATTTTCCGGAACTCTATCGCAATTAGCAGCTATTTGTAGTAATTCTGCTTTTCTAGTAGAATTGCTTTCTATACTAGCCATCTCTCTAGCTTTGTTTGCATATCTATGAGCAAAATTAATAGCTGCAGTATACGCAATAACTACTGAATTATAAAATTGTTGTTTCTTTATGTAATCTGGATCTTTTCTATCCATCTTACTCATAGCTTCAACAACTTCAGCAATAATACCCTTGAAACCTTTTGCTAATACCTTTCCATAATCAACACAAACATGTCCAACTCCACCATAAAAATAGTTTCCTACAGTAAATACTCCGTTAGCCATGCATTCTCTTGTTTCTTGTGACATGTAAGAATCTGCAAGTGCACTTGTAGTCTTGCCGTCCCAATATTTAAATGCTTCACCAAGTTCCATAGCTGTTTCTTTAGGAATTTGGAATGGGTCTGCTACTCTTGTTCCCATTGTTTCAAATTCTTTAGCTACCCAATCATAAGAAAATTCAGGGCATATTTCAGTAGAACGTGGATTTTTTGTAATTGCACCGACTATCAATTCATTATCACGAATAGTAATAGGCAAATTATTAAATATTTTTTCTGCTGCCTTAGCACGTCTTAATATAGGAGATAACCCTTCAGTTTCTTTATAAGATTCTGTAACAAGTACGGCTCTTTCTGATTCAACATACGGAACTGCTTCTACAATAACTTTCTTCAATCTTTCAACTCTTTCAGTTGGTTTTGAAAACCCTTTAGATATCATTAACTAATTCCCTCCTTGAAATATAATTAAGAATGTTTTTTGTTCGGTGTAAGCCTATTGTATATTAAACGTATACGAACTCTGTAATACTATTCAAACTTAAATATTGTAAAATTAAAACTAGATTCTTAAATATAAATTTCCTTCTCTAACGCCTGAAAAGGTACCATAACTTTATATTCTTCCGTAAAATCCTCAGTCAGCATTAATACTTTTCTCATGTAAATCAACTCATTAAAAAAGATTGCATTTTTAAAACCTTTTCATTGTAAATTTTAGACTTTTTGCTTTTCCCAATGCATCACATCACAATTTTCCTTTTAAAGCTTGAATTAATGCAGTTTTACCGCATCCTGTCCTACTTACCAACATAATTTTTTTCATAATACTACCTACGCTTTTGTTAAATTACATGCATCAAACAATAATTTTAAATCTTATTATTAGTACACTCATGACTAAAATCATGTAATTTTGAGTACAGTCTTAAATTTACATGTAATAACTATAGTTACACAATATAATGTTTCTATATAAAATTGTTTTAACTATTTTTTTGCATGTTTATATATCAACTTATCTGGAGTGATTTAAAATGACTGATAAAGAAATGATAAATAGAATAACTGAAAACTTAATTACCTCCATAAATAATAGTGCTCTTACTTTGAAAATAGCAAAAAAAATAATTCAAAAAGCTGAAGAGAAAGCTGAAGAAATAAAAGTTGCTACTGTCATTACAGTTGTTGATGAAGGTGGCAATCTAGTTGCTGTTCATAGAATGGACGACTCTTTGTTAATAAGCCTTTCTGCTTCTTTTAATAAAGCCTATACAGCAATCGCTTTAAAAATGCCTACCGAAAAACTATATGATCTTGTTCTTCCTGGCAAACCTTTTTATGGATTAGAATCTATAGAAAGTGGTAAAATATGCGTCTTTGGTGGCGGCATCCCTATAATAAAGAATGGACGTTTTATTGGTGCTGTCGGTGTTAGTGGTGGTACAATTGAACAAGATATTTTGATAGCCAACTCAGCAATAGTAGAAGATTAAAGCATTACTTATTCCCACTACTAGATATATTTTTAAGCATTCTAATATAAATTCATATGATTTATAATATCCTTTTAATATAAAACATATTTTCTTTCAATCATGAATTAAAGTTCACTGCCTAATTATGGAATGAAATAATTAGGCCTATTTGAGTGCACTTAAAATCCATAAATTTTCAAATACATTGATGTGATATCTTAGAGATTTGGAAATATATTTGTTTTAAATCGAAAAGGAGCACCCTCCTGATTAAAATTTTAATCATTTTGCGACACTCCCTTTTCTTTATATTCTTTAATTTCAAATTATTATTCCTCTAATTTATTTATTGATTCCATTACATAAATTCCATCTGAACCATATCTATTTAATGCTTTCAATTGTATTTTTTGCCCACATTGAATCCCTAAACGCTGCTCTTCTTACTACTATAAGATCAGCTTTGCCTGAAGAAATTAACTCCTCTGCAGCTTCTACTTCTGTTATTCCACCTGTAAGTTAAATTGTTAGTATATTTTTTATACTTGCACTGAAAAAACTGCATACTTGTAAAACTTATATCGCTATGTTAAGTTGATTATAACAAAAACATAAAACATTTGAAAGAGGAGAGATACTATGAAAATAATTGCTATTAACGGAAGCCCAAGAAAAAATAAAAACACTGTAACTTTATTGAATAAAGCTCTTGAAGGAGCTAAATCACAAGGATCAGAAATTGAATTGATAAATCTTTATGACTTAAAATATAGAGGATGCATAAGCTGCTTTGCCTGTAAAAGGAAGGATGGAGAGCATGGTAAATGTGCAATGAAAGATGATCTAACACCTGTTCTTGAAAAATTAAAAACAGCAGATGCTATTATTTTTGGTTCACCAATATATAATATGAACATTACTTCTGGAATTAGTGCACTTTTAGAGCGCTTCATATTTTCAAATGTTATATATAGTACAGAAATACCAACTGTTTATCCGAGAAAAATTCAATCAGGATTTATTTATACTATGGGTATAACAGAAAAATATATGGAGGATACTGGATACAAATTAATCTTAAAGCCATATCAGGATTCTATTTCAATAGTACTTGGAAACCCAATAAAGCTGTTATATAGTTATGATACTTATCAGTTTACTGATTATGAGAAATATGAGTCTTCTATGTTTTCAGAAAAAGAAAAAGCAAAACATAGAGCTGAACAATTTCCAATTGATTGTCAAAAAGCCTTTGATATGGGGGTAAGCTTAACTATAAATATTTAACAAATTTTAAGGATGTTGTGAATAAAGACAAATTCATATGATCATTGTATTAACTAAATGGAAGTGCTTCAGAATGAGGCACTTCTGAACACCTCTTTGTAGTAGCTATTTTTTATCAATAAAAATCAAATGTATATATAACATCTATCTTCGCATAATATGAATTGAATAGTATATTTAATTCTAAAATATTAATATTATGAAAGGTTGTTAAACTTAATGAAAAGATTTATTTCATCATTTTTTATTGTATTATTTCTATCATTTACTATAATCGGTTCTACTACCACTCCTAATCCTCTTACCTCAAATGTGTTTAAAGAAGGTATTTACAAATTAAATACTTATGAATCGATTTTAAAAGATAAGCTGTACAAAGCTGAAAATGTCTCTACAGATAAAAGTTCCTATTTAACTATCTACGATGATAACTTTATGCCACTTCAATCAATAAGGCTACAACCACAGTCTATAAAATACGACTTAACCCCATTAAAAGCTAATTATACAATGGTGATAGTTGGTGATGGTGATATATATTTTTCATAAAATTAAACTGTAGATGTGTTTCTTCTGACTTCTGCTCTTATGTGAAACGCATTTTTTTGGCAATACTTTATTTTGCCCTCCAAGTACATATTCACCAAATGGAGCTCCAAATGTAATGGATAACTGTAATAAAGCCATTCCAAAAGTAACCACCGCACATATGAGTGAACTAACATAACCTATCATATTAACATCTCCTCGATTTTTTTATATTGCATTTGTTAATATAATAAACCATGTAAGTATACTACCTAGTCAATACTCTTTTTATTCTATTTTTCGCTTTATTTCATATTTCCATATCTTTAGCTAATGCAGCAAGCTTGCTTAATGTTTTCCAATTACGCACAGTTGCTTCCACATTCAATTTATGAATATTATTAGCAAGCTTTGAATTTCGAATACTATGATTGAATAAAAGATATACATCTCTTCCTATAATTTTATATTTATCACTTTCACTACTATAAACATCTATGCACTCAATCTTTTCTTTTAAAGGATTATGTTTTAGTAATGCAACATATAGACTCTGTACTTTTGACAACGTCTCTGCTTCTGTCACTTCATCTTTTGAGAATGGGCAATTCAAAATAAGCTGTTCTAACTCTTTAGATGTCCTTAAAATAACTTTCACAGGAATCCCAAAGACTGCCTCAATCTCATGTTCAATTTTATTGCACAGTGCTTCCTCTGTTTCATTTGATTTGAATAGAACATTTCCACTTTGAATATATGTTTTTACTTCACAAAGTCCAATTGATTCAAATACTCGTTTCAAATCTGCCATCTTAATTATATTTTTCCCACCAACATTAATACCTCTTAAAAGTGCTATATAAACATTCATATTGTGAATTCTCCTTAATATAAAAATAAATCTTAATATCCTGTTAGTATTAATAAAGTATACCACAAATTGTAACCATCTCATTATTGAGTTTTCAAAGAATATATTTTGCTGTTAGTTTAGAATTTTTCCTAAAGAAATCTTAATTATATGCGATAATTGTAATATATTGGTTCCTAAGAATATTTATTTAATTATTAAAAATTAATACAATTAATTCGAATTGGAGGGATTCATAATATGTCACTAACAATAGGAAATCAGTATAGTTATTTAAACTATCCAAATAATATTACTAGAACTACAAATACTATAGATAATAATTCAGTAACATCACAAGCTAAACCTTCACAAAATTCTACACAAACAAATGATTCTGGTCTTCATACAGATACGATACAGTTTGTAATGAAAAATGGCATGGCAGAATCCGCGTATGTAGATGGAATTAAAATGAATCTTTCAGATATGTTTTTAAAGGACAAAAGCCAATTAAAAGCAAGAATAAATGAAGAATATAATAAAACTGATGCAGAAAAATTAGAAGAAATATTTGGATTATAACTATAAAAATTGTAAAGGCAGGTTAAGTGTCTATAACTTAATCTGCCTTTACAATTCTTATAGATGGTTCTACAAATCCAAATTTATTTTAATATTCTTTTATAATACTGGTACACAGACTTCACAGTAATGATTATTTATCATCTGCATTGCATAACGTTCAAGAATAGTTCTTCTATCATCAAGTTCATAATTTCTTTTTGATAACTCAGAAAATATTTCAATCCACGCTTTTTGCATAGCATCCATTGTATGATTTATTTTAAATACGCAATATTTTCCACCGATAGTTTTTCCAAAATTAACATCCTTATTATCAGTCTCAAATTCATCAAAAACAACTAAACATGCATCATACCGACAATCTTTAGGTTCTGTAACCTTAGGATCATCTTGAGCTATTCCTAATATGATTGAACTTTCATTAAGTAAGTCTTTTTCTCTAGCCAAACTTTTTAATTGTTCCATTACTTGCACATTTTCTAGCCCATAAGGACCTATTTTTCGTATATAAGCAATTTTATATGATGGTATCATTTCAATATTAATATCCATAACTTGCCTTCTTTTTTAATATAGTACATCGATGCCTGAATTCATCATATAATGCTTTAAAATGTATTTCAACTTATTTTTTAAAATTTATTCTCCAAGTTCTTTTTTTAAATCTGCTATATAAAGTGCTTGTTGCTTTTTTAGATACAAACCCACAAAAAAATTCATTATAGGATTGTTTACTGATACCTTTTCTGTAAATTCAATCTGTGTACCATTATTAAGAGGGCTAAAAACACCAATCCAATGACCATTCATATTTTTATTAGTCATATCAAATTCATATCGCTCATAAGGTTTTTTTAAGGTAATATTAAATTTAGTAGGGAAATTACCTTTTGTATATTCTGTAAATGAATTTCCATCTATTGAAACATCAATTTTACTTAAATCGCTTCGCCAGTCATATTTATTGTTGTTTGTAACTACTTCCCATACCTCTTTAATATTTGCTTTAAATGTCGCTGTAATGGTTGACTTCTTCATAACACACATTCTCCCCTATGAATTACTTCTATCTTAAAATAAATTATACCATATAATGTATATTTAAATATCATTATTGATGAAGCTATCTGCTTAAAATAATACAATAAAAAATATCACACTGAACAATGTGATATTTTTTTATTGCCCTTTATTCTATTTGTACTTAAACCAATTTAATTATTAATTTTTGTCTCACCTTCAAATGCTTCTCCCAAAATAACCTTTAAATCTGAAAGAATTGTTGCATTTTCACCGCAATATTGGACTATTATTTTACCCTTTTTATAAAAGTGAGGTGCATAACTCCAGTCATAGCTTATTCCTTCTGCTTCACCATTTGCCAAAGTCTTTACATATGAACCATTATTCTTAATGAGATTTGCTGCATCTTTCTCCATTTCTTCACTGCTGCTATATACATATATTGTTAGGCGTTCGTCATTAATAGTAATTAATTTTCTTGTAGTAGGTAAAAAATCTTTTTCTACATCTTTTGCTACTACATTACTAAATTTTGTTTTAAGAATGCTAACTAATTCATCGATACTAAAATTACTATTGTCATTTACCAAGGTTTGCGAACTATTTTGCGTTCTTTGACTCCATACACCATCTGGACCAATTGTATGCTCGTCTATAGTTGTATCATGAGCCATACTTCCATCTGAATTTAAATAATACCATTTTCCATTAATATCTTGTAACCATCCAATTTTCATATACCCGTCTTGTCCAAAATAGTACCATTTTCCATCAATCTCCTTCCAGCCAACTAACCACGAGCTTCCTTCTGTAAACCACCATCCTATATTATCTTGTTTCCATTCTGCACTTGCCCTCATTGGATTCAGTGCTAATACTGAAACTATTAGTAATAAACTTGTCATTACTTTTTTTAATTTTATATTTTTCATTTTTCCCCTCTGCAAATTACTATTTATTTTTTATTGTAGTTCAAATTCTGCAGTTACATGTGAATAACCTATTGAATTTTCAATTTCCACTAATACTCTGTACTTTCCTGCTGTGAGATTTTTAAAATTTTTTAGTATGTTTAATTCACAAACACTCATACTTGTTCCTTTTGCTGGCAAAATTGTTGCCACATCAGTAAAAGTTGCACTTTCTCCAAAGTCCAAATTATGCCACTCATTATTTTCAAACTTATCTATTTGATAATACATTCCACCATATTCACATTCTAAATTCGTATTATTTGTTATATTAACCCTAATCTTTTCTGTACCAAGAGGATATACACTTTTTTCAGTCTTCATAGTAATATCTTGTAATTGTGATTTACCTTTAGTTGTATCTAAAGCTCCGTCTGCACCTAAATAATATCCATCAACAATTTTGTCCTTTGCTAGAGCCCCTTCAAAGCTAAAATAATAATACTTTCCATTAACTAATTTCCAGCCTTTAGATGCAAGATTTTCCTTATATAATGTATCTCTTACTTCTACAGGATATCCCTCTGTTCTCAATGTATTTTTAAATTCATTAATATCAAAATTTTCATTCTCATTAGCTGCAACATTCTTTGAATGTGATGCAGCTTGAATCCATACACCATCAGAACCCAATTCGTATCCATCTATTACTGTATCGTGTGCCATATATCCATCTTGTCTAAAATAATACCATTTTCCATCAATCTCTTTCCAGCCTACTGACCATGAACTTCCTTCTGTATTCCACCAGCCATTTGAATCCTGTTTCCATTCTGCATTTGCCTTTATAGGATATATTGTAAGCATTGAAGCTACCGCTAATGAACTAGCTATTACTTTTGTTAATTTGATTTTTTTCATTTTCAACCCTCTATTTCCATTTAATCACTATATATTTATAATATACATTTATTTCATATTTTTTCAGTACCATTTTATTCTATTTTTAAAGAGTAACACTCATCTACCCTTTTGATGTGTTACTCTTTATTATATTTCACATGAGTCTTAAATTAATATTTTGTAGCAAAAAATATCACAAATTCATTTGAATAATGTGATATTTCAATCTGTTATCTATTTTTATAAATTTATAAAATAAGTACTCCCTAAGTATTCAAAAAGCATTCATTTTTAAAAAAACTATTTCTGAACTTCATCCTTAATTTTCATTACAGCGTCAGGAACATCTGCAAAGACTCCTCTTAAAAATTCTAAGTCTTTATCTTCCTCGATTTCTTTTTGTAATTTCACAGTATGCACAATAAATGTTTTACCATCTTCCTCTATTATGTCATGTCCAAATAATAAACTACCCATTCCTGGTATATCTGTCTTATCCCAATATGATTCAAAATCAACAACCTTTATCATCTCAAATTGCATTTCAGGCATATCCTTAAGTTTCATTATTCCTGTAGTTCCTGTTTTAGCTTCACCATTAAAAATAAGATTTTCTAAGTCTAATTCCCAAACATAACGTCTTGTTGGATCAGAATAATATGGCCAAATCTTCTCCTTTGTAGCATTAACCTCAGTTTTAAAAGTAAATTCCATTCATAAACTCTCCTTCTTTTTTATAAAATTTTGTTCAAAATGTATTAGTTAATTATATATATTTTTTCTCTATTTATAAAAGCAATAATTACGTAGACATATTGTTGATCTGCAAATACACGTAAACTATACCCGCCTGGTATAGTTTGAATATACAGCCTTATTTTCCATTTGTCAATATTTAATTTATTTACATAACAATTCATATAAATCCATTTTATTGCTAAAAGTCTGATCATTTAAATTATTTTTTCAAAATCAACAACATTAAATTGATCGTTTTATTTTGGAGTTTAATAATACATATAATGCTCTAACAGTTCGTTTAAAACAAAAACCGCAGCTTCAAACTCTTGAATACTACGGTTTTAAAGACTTCTATTTATTTTTATTAAGCAGTGCATTTTTTATAGATTTACTAAATATTACAGCTAATATTCTATTTCAATCTGTTATTTGTTTTATTAATTTATGAAATAAGTACACCCTAATTATCTAAATAATTAAATCCAATTTCTATTTTGTACTGATTTTCCATGTCCAAAATGAATAGATCTATTCCCTAAATCACTAATTTTTCTAGCACTAAGTTCAAGCTGCATTTTATTTTCATAAAGTAAGGATATTGTTGGTTTTAACATATTCATTAAGGAATCTCCAACAATTAAATCTCTTTGCTCAACATCAATACCTATTGAACCTTTAGTATGTCCTGGAAGCCCAATTATCTTTCCTTCAATCCCAAAGCATTCTAATGAATCTCCATCTTTCAAAAATTATGTTCATGGTGTTCTATTATTCAGACTGAGCTTCAATCTCATAATCATGCCAATTGTCTCCCACTCCTAATAATAAAATTGAATTTAAATCATTCATCTCCAAACCAAAAACCTCTGATGTCCCTTGGCTATTTTCATACACAGAACCGAATATATTGATAAGTTCAGATTTTTCTGTAAACCCATGAAAATAATATTCTTTATTATCTATTATAATTTTCCCTTCTAATTTATCTCTAAAATGAGCATTAAAATTGAATATCGAGCCTGTATATAGACCCCTATATAAATTAGCATCTATCTCAATTGTAGTTTTCTTTAATACTTCTTTACCACTTGGTTTTGTAACAATTGCTTCATTAAACGTCTTATGTATAGCAATCGGCTTTTTATAATTATACATTCCTATAAAGCATATAATTGCAATTATACTAATTGAAACTAAAATATAAATTTTCTTCGAAAATACTTTCATAATTTTTCTTGTCCCATAAATTTCTTATTTCTCCCAATAATTTTATTTTGAATTAATTATAGCATAAATTGTAAAGTATATCACATTATTCAACTTTTAAAGAACATGTATATAATCTCTATCTAACAAAGCAAGAAAACTCTCTAATCTTGCACCTACCATATGAATGGAATCAAATGATATGGTACCTTTTCACAATATTCATCATACCCAGATAAATTCTTAAATAAAAACTTTTCTTCATTAAGAAGCCTAGCCACAATAGTAAAAGTTAAAGCTACTACAATAAGTAACCCCCAATATGATCCTAATGCAACTCCCGAAAATACCAACATGAGTATTGCTCCAAAGTACATAGGATGACGAACTATTGAATACATTCCAGTTGATATTACTTTCTGGTCTTTATCAACTTCAATTATAGCTGAAGTATAACTGTTTTCTTTGAATACAAGAAATACTATAAAAAAACCTAACATAACAAAAATATTTGCTAATAAGCTAATATATAAAGGAATATTTGACCAATGAAAATGATAATCAAGCCCTGCAATAATATATATAAGGCAGAAAAACACACTTGCCATTAATTGTATATTTTTTTGACTCTTTTCCTTTTCAGCGCTTGAACCTGCATTAAGCCGCCGTTTCAAAAGTTCTTGATCGTTCTTTAATAAATATATAGTAATCAATATTGTTGAAAGAGAAAAAGTAAGCAAATAAATCCATGCCTGCAAATAATTAATTGTCCATGCAGGTAAAAAAATCAATATCCCCATAATAACTATAAGCATTATAAATCCAGATATAGTTTTTCCAATTATATTATCCATGTAATCACCCCAATTATCAGCTTTATTTATAATATGTCCCATTGATAATGAGAAAATGTGTAGAATAGTCAAGACGTTTTACTCTTTCACTAACAGATGGTGTAGTTTTATCTAGAATTACTTCAATTTGAATATTTATTATTTAAGCTCACATAATAACAATATGTTTAGATAAATTTAATTTTAAAGGTGGTTAATTTCATGAAAAGGTTCATTACTATATTTTCTATTTCTTTATTTCTATCAATTAGCTTGAATACAATATCTGTTTTTGCCCAACAAACTAAAACATTAACTCAAGGTATTTATAATGTGAGGGATTCTAACTTATTAGTAGGTACTCCTATTACTGCAAGAATGACTTCTTCTAATGATAAGGCCATTATTATAGTTATTGGTCCTGATCAAACCATACATGCTCTAGAACGATTGGGTTCTGGTATTCCTCAAGAAATTTTGCCTCCACTTGACTATGATCAATCAATTATAATTTATACTAATGGCAGCGTAGTGCTGTCATAAAAGCCACTTCAAAAGTGTCTTTTTTATTTAATTTACCACATCCTTTTTACATATTAAAAACCAAAAAGCCGCAGCTTCAAGCTCTTGAATACTGCGGTTTTAAAACTATTACTTATTTATAAATTGATATTTATCTTCTTGTAAATTATAGTATATTTAATAAGAATCATATTATTTAATTTGTATATTTACTTTATTCAACGAATTACTTAAAGTTTTCTGTATACAATACTTATGAATATTAATTTTTATGTTCAACATATTCAACTATAGTTCCATCTAAATGTTTTACAGTCATATTCATTCCTGTTGGAACCACTTTTAAATCTCTGATGATTGTAGCACCATTATTTAATAAGAAATCTTTAAATTCCATAATTGAATCTACTAAAAACGTTGCTTTGGTATCCTTAAATGGCTTTAGCGCCTCATCAGATCCACTAATTATTAAAATATTTCCTACCTGAGCTAATTCTAAATTTACTTGAGGATAGTCAAACCTCAAATTACACTTTTCATTTAAGACTTCTTCATAAAATTTTATTGATTGATCTATGTCATGTACATAAAATCTGTTTAAGATTTGTTTTACTTTCATTGTCATCCCTCCAAGTATAATATAAATTATACATCAATTTACTCTTAAATATCAAATCTAAGTACAGATTCACAATCACTAAAAGTACAAAGATAGCAACTGCAAAATTTTATTTGATTCTGATTTAAAAATATCACATAATTCATTTATTTTTGAATTATGTGATATTCTAATTTACTGTTATATTTTCAGATATAAATATAAAACTCTACAAGATATTTAACTACCGCTATATTTTCAAGTCTTCCTTTAACGACTTCGCTATCGGATCTGCGTCAGCGAGACATATAGGATCTCTAGCAATCAGTCCTGCCTTCTCATGCCACAGTTCACTAAACAAGGTGTAAAGCGGCTTGAGCCGATCAGTATCACCACCCTCTGTTAATGTTTTTGCAAGATAATCAATGGCAAAGTACATGGTCTTGCTTTCATAACATAAGTGCGGATGCGGACTAGGGGCATCAATTATCCAGATAATTAAGTTTCCAACCCGTTGCAAACCGTAATAAGGAGTTATTCCAAGTTCATGGCAAAATGGAATAAGTTGATCATTGAAATCTATCCTTGAACGACAATTTACAATAACCAAGTACTTGGAAGGGCTATCTTTTGAGAAAACTTGTGCAAAATTGACACGTTTTGCATCTCCATATTGCTTTTCGTGAGCAAGATCAATACCCGTACACTCTTTGAAATTAGCAAGTGCACTGGGAAGAAAGCGCGTAAGATCAAGTTGTGGATTAGATGCTATTGCAACGCTGCCAGGGATTTTCTCAGCGATAAACAAACTCGATGCACCTCCTGATGAGATTGAATAAAATATAATTCGCTCATTAGGGATTCCAAGACATCGTGCCACATTCATGATAAGTTTTGCCGTTGCGTCTCGATAATCTCGTTCATTTGTGCCATAGAACCAACCTACAGCGATATCTGACTCAAAATACATCGGATCTTCAATACTAAGCAAATGTCCTTTCAGAAATGTAGACCATGACCACTTATGGAATCGAGGGAGCGGTCCATTAGCAATTGTATTGTCATCTCGCATGGTATCGAGCACAACGTAGAGATAGTCGTATTTGCTTGCATGGTAAAAGCACTCAAAATGTGCACCATCGACCTTAGTGTTAAACCTACCTTCCGGCACTCTGTCAAATTGTTCAGCGTCAATATGCACACTTTCCACTGCAATAGTTGAGGCATCAGCAGACCGATATTGCTCAAATCTACGTGCCTCAAGCATTTCGGCAAGGTTTGCCTCATTGCCTTCGCTATCATACTCACAGGTTATATCTTCAAGAAATTCAATTGTTGGGAGATCATTATTATCATCCAATTTTTTTTGAGATTTAGTAAAGTACATTTCATTTTCCTTCTCTTTTTTCATAACAACCAATCCTTTATTTTTCCACTTTTAATTTCAGACATATTATATCAGAACATTTGTTCGAATACAATGGTTTTATTGCAAAAAAATGCAACTTCAATCAGAAGCTGCTTAGGTTTAATTATTTATAGCAGTAATCTTTAATTCAGAGTTACTCTCATCAAGCATCACATCATTAATCCAAGTATTACCTCCAGCAAACATTATTCCTTTATAATTTACAAATAGATACTTGGTAGGTGCCTTACTAATTACTTGTTTATAATCTGCATTAAAAATTTGGTCATAATTTTCAATTAGTTCATCTTTATTTTGAATTTTGATAACTTGGCCATTTACTTTTACATTGATTGGATATGCTATTTCTTCAGCCAACTTTTTCTTATCATCGTTTACTATATAACTTTGAATTTCACTAATGAAAGTCTCTACATCTTGGTCACTTTTGTTATAAACAGCTATAGCATATCTTTTTCCATATTCGGCTCCAGGAAGAATATCTTCAAGTGATAATACAAATGGATAACTTGTTTTATTATCTGCACTTATCCATGTTCCTGCCACTTGCATTCTGTAATATGCATATTGGTGAAAGTTGCTTTGAAAGAGGATTCTTCAGGACTACAGGCATAAATTCCAAAAGTAATTTCTTTTGCACCTTTACATAAATGGCATATTCTCATTTGTTTGAAATTAACACCATCTATGCTACACTCAATGCAGTAATCACTTCCTCTTCGGTTAAGTCTGTACCACATTTCCTTAATCGATGCAGAAATATCTGTTGTTGCCCAATCTGAATATCCTTGATTTGTTACAACACTTCCTAGTCGTTGATATTCCTCATTTTCATATTCTATTGAAGCCTTCAGCCAATTTTCGCTATCTAAATATATGACTACTCCACATTGGTCAAAAAGATGCTTACTATTAAACGCCGTCTTTACAACAAATGAAAAAAACTGTTCATCTGTCTTTGCCTGTAATACTGGTGCACTATCATTTCGAAATTCATAATAAGTACGTTGCCACAGATCAGTTCTGGCTTCGGTAATTATTTCTACTTTTTCATTATCAATGCTGATATTATTTGGTTTTCTAATCCAAAATAGATCTTCTTTCAAAAAATCTTTCATAACAAACTCCTCCATAAATTATAACTTCTAATCAAACCTTGAATTGAAATTTGTGATTCTTAACCAATCTTATTAAAATCAAAATTTTGAAATTTACTTGATGTTTTTCCAGTTATGCTAAATATAATGCATGATAAGACGGTTAATTGAATTATCCAATAAATAATCGAATACATATTAAGGTAATTTAAAAATTCAGGAAAACATATAGATGCAATAAAATCATCAATGCAATGATATAGAATTGGAATTAACAAACTTCCTCTTACACCGTTATAAATCCATGTATATATAATGCTTAAAGAAATAGTTTGTAGAAGATATATTATAAAATTATCATATCCCTCAATATGAAACAAAAACATTGGTATGTGCCAGCAAGTCCAAATAACTCCTACCATTATACCTGATAATAATGGAGTATACTTTTTTTGAAGCGTTGGTAATAAAAATCCTCTCCATCCAAGTTCTTCACCAAGTGGTCCTCCAAAAATCAAGATAACTAATAAACATCCTAATAATGATAAAGGATTATCAAGATTAAAACCAAATATTTGATTTTTGATATAAATTTTATAGTCTGCCCCTGCTATGGCGCAGATAAGAGACGGTATATAAAATGATGCTACAGAATAAAAAAATATAAAAACATAAAAAAACGGATTAACCTTCCAGATAGTTAACTTTTTTAACAGTTCTCTTAATCCTCTTCTTCCATCAAAATAGTTAGTAAAAATTACAGCTACAATACTTGGCATTAATGAACCTACTATACGAAAAATTACATTCAAATGCGAACTGCTTGAGGTAAATGAAATAATCCAAAATATCCATGTAAATAAAAAAGTACTAATTAAATATAATACTTTTTTATATTTATCAAGCCTCCTTTTAATACTCATTTTTAATTTCTCCCTACATATTTCTATTTACAATTTTAAAACTAATATAAATTAATTATAATTTTTTAATATTCATTTAGTCTTAACTATACCTTATATTTTTCTTAAAACTCATATAATTACTTTTTATTCAATCTCTGTTATAACTTAATCTGCCTTTATAATTCTTATAGACGGTTTTGCAAATTGGAGTTAAATGTTATAATGCCTTTTCAAAACATTTTAAATTTTCCCATATTACATTTTGAAAATGAAATTTTGTTGTACCTACATAACGATATCCAATCTTAGGATATAGTGTCGCAGCGGGAATATTGCCCTCATAAGTGTCAAGACGGATAACTTTATATCCTTTCTCTTTAGCATATTTCTCAATAAATTCCATCATTATTCTTGCTTTGCCCTTTCCACTTGCAAACGGCCTAATACATAAAGTATGGATGACCATGATTTCGCTTGGCTTTGCCTGTATTCCCCATGGAATATTATTATACTCTTTAGGCTTAACACTATTAAGCACTACACAGCCATACATTCCTTTTTCATCTTCTCCAACAAACATTGTACCATTATCAATAGCACTTTTAGCATAATCAGCTGTTGGATAAAGCCCCTTTTTCCAATTGGTATACGACACTGTTTGTTCTTCATAATCCAAAATTTCATTATATATATTTTCTATTTCCAAAATATCATCTGCCGTAGCAACTCTAATCATCACTTTTCCCCTCCACAATTACTATTTATATTACTGTAGATTATAGCATACTTTGCAGAAGTCATATTATTTAACTATAAATTGAACTTTATTCGATAAAATATATATTATTCCTTTTTATCATGTCCTTGATAAATGGCAGATTCTGAGTGTTTATTGGATTTTATATAATTCTCTCCCCAAATATTCATAGAATCTAAAACTGGCTTTAGGCTCTTTCCTAGCTCTGAAAGTGAGTATTCAACCCTAAGTGGTACTTCGGGGTACACCTTTCTAATAATTAATCCATCAGCTTCCATTTGCCGAAGTTGTTGCGTTAACATTTTTTGGCTTATCCCATTAATTCCTCTTTCGAGTTGGTTAAACCTTTGTGTTCCATCATCATGCAGATTTCTTAAAATAAGAACCTTCCACTTGTGACCAATAAGTTTAACAGTTTCTTCAATTGGACATAACTTACCACAAGTCATTAGTATTCACTCCTATCACATATATATAAATTAATACTTACTATTTAGTTAGTACAATACGAAATAGTGCCTTCTTGTAAAAAATTAATAGCGATTATATTATAATACTATACTTCATCAAAACATAGGAGGAAAGTTTTTATGAAAATTTTAAATGTGTCTTTACCATAAAATAGAGCTTTAATAATTAACTTAAAATAAATATCATAAATTAAGGAGACATATGACTATGAAAATTTTGAACATTAACGATATTACAGAAAAAATCAAAAGGAAAGCACTATTTACAGAGGGCACAATGGACTCAGGCATTTTATTCTACGAACCTGGTGAAACAATGACTCCTCACAAACATTCAGATTTAGATGAAATATTCTATGTAATTAGCGGCAAAGGAATAATAACCATAAATGACAAGGATTTTTCAATTAAAGAGAATGACGTAATGTTATCTCCACATGAAGAAAGCCACGGATTCACAAATAATGGAGATGAAAGATTAGTAATCTTACAAATAAAAAACACTATTATGAAGTAATTTCAATATTTACAATCATTAGGATAAAGGAGTTTGAAGCTTTTATTCTAATGATTACTACTTCAAAACATATAAGAAAGGATGTATTATTATATGTACTATATATCTATGATAATCACAGTTTTAGCAACTGTAATATACAATATCAGCCAAAAATCTATTAACCAATCAATAAATCCATTTATATCAATGATAGTCACATATATTACCGCAATAATCTTCTCTGTATTGGCATTAATTATTTTACCCGTAGACCGCAATATTATAAGTTCTCTAAAACAATTAAATTGGGCAAGTTATGTACTAGGGCTATCTGCATTAGGCTTAGAAATAGGATATTTATATCTCTATAGAAGTGGATGGAATATAGCCGTTGCTCCTCTTTTTGTAAGTATAATTTCAACAATAGTGTTAATTGTCGTTGGTATTTTTATCTATAAAACAAAAATATCCCCTATGAATGCTATAGGAATATGTTTAAGTATAGTTGGATTAATTCTAATGAATAAAAAATAGCTGATTTGTCACTGTACTGACACATTAGCCAATTATAATAAAGTTAGAAATTCGATAATAAATTTTTCATAAATATTTATCTCATTAAATAAATATATTCCTAAAGAGTAACACTCATTTTCTTTTTGATGTGTTACTCTTTTATATTTTAAGTGATTCTTAAATGAATACGTGATTTATTAGTGTTTCTGCAGAACATATATGGAATAACATTCATCTTCTCTAAATTGCTTAAAAAAAATACCACAAATTCATTATTGAATAATACGAAGTTATAAAAAATTATATATACTTAGTTAATTCTTTATACTACTTTTATAAAAACTAATTACAGTTGCTCCCATATTCTCTGGAGTATCCTTACTTTGAAGAGTTTCATATCTAATCGCATCGCCTGAATCCCTTTTTGCCATTTTAGGAGAATAACTTGGACTTCCTTGCACGAATTTATTTTTATCAGCATATGTATCATATACTAGTTCTTTAATTGATTTGCCGTCAGTTTCATACTCTTCAAGTTTATTTACTAATAATATGCCATCCTTTTTTATTGTTCCCTTAATTACACGTACATAACCTTCTTTACCGTTATTAAATGAATCTATAAATTTATCTAATGATGCTATATTATATACTTCCTGGTCTTTGCTATTATCTCTATCAATCATTATTACACTGCCATTTTTAAGGGATTTCTCGAAATCCCTAGCTTCTTCTATATCAGGTTTCTTTAAATCACTTAATTCCTGAAATGATGCTTCTAATTCCTTTTCTTCTTCTTTTATTTTAGTCTTTTCTAAGTCATCATCTTCTTGAGTTTTAGTAATTTCAGTAGCAACTGTGGATTTATTATTCATAGTTTCACTACTATTCTTATTATTTGTACATCCACTAATAATTAAAACTGCTGCTATACTACTTACTAATAATATATGCTTTTTCACGCTCTCACCCTCTAAAGTTATTTATCTATATTAATCTACCTTCATAATTCTTAAAACATGCAGTAATTTTAATAGCCATACATCTTTCTTAAATTATGTACAACTTATTTTTTCTTCATAAGTATTGCCCATAAAAATTCTTTACCGTATACATTTGGATTATTAGATTCCTGCATTCTTCTAAATTCAATTATAACATAAATTGTAAATATCTATCATATTATTCAATTTTCATATTAATGCACCTTTTTAATTTCTTTAAGTAAACGTGGTTTACAGATTTTAAAGGCAAAACGTTATTATTAGTGAAAGTTATGCAGCGCTGATAACCTAAAAAATAAATTAAGGAGGTCATTAAAATGGCAGAAAACATGAATGACAATGCAAGATATATTTATTCTTTTTTTAAAAACAAGGGATGGACAAGTAATTCTATTTGCGGAATGCTTGGAAACATGCAAGGAGAATCTGGAATTATTGCAGATATAGATGAAATCAGCGGAGGTGGCGGATACGGTTTAGTACAGTGGACTCCAAAATCTATTCTTACTAATTGGGCAAGCCAAAATGGACTCGATTACAAGGCTGTTGATACACA
>NZ_LZZL01000037.1:0-55229 GCF_002006495.1 Clostridium sp. BL-8 | reverse complement strand
ATTTATCTCCTTGCCTGATGAAAAATATTCAAGGCAACCTTGGACCTGTTATTTACTTTCATGTGCCTTACAAAAGAAAATTTAACAAAATAATTGTTAACTGTTAACTGTTAACTGACCTAGAGAGGTGTAAAATGAGTAATTATAAGACAATGTATAAAGATAAGTTAAGTGAATTATTGTTTTTAGAAGTTAATAAGGAAGGATTTAAGAAAAGTCTTGGTATTCCAGATTATGTAGAGTTTGAAAATAATGATTTATATCTGCCTATAAGTTCAGAATATGTTGTAGCTAATGCTGAGAATCAAATGAAACTTAGTAATTTACCAATATATTATTTCGTTGAAGGAATTTTTATTGTCTTTGGTGCAGATAAGAATATTAGATATAACGAGGACTATGGGACAGTTCTATCATATGTTCCAGATTGCGAAGAATGTGTAAAGAGTCTTATAGCAGATAGGATAAAAAAAGATAGGCTTGAAGATGCGTATATTTTATTAAAGGGGCTTTATGTATATACCAGAGAAGAAGAAATACTTACAAAGCTATTAGCTGTAGGTGAATCTATAAGAGAAAAAGACTCAGGATTTGAGGAAATATTACTTGAAGATATTGATGAATGTAAGGAAAAATTTGAAAAATCTCCAGAACCATATCTTTATAATGCTTTAATACTTAAAGATAAAGGTGATTATAAGGGCTCAGAAGTGGAAATAAATGAGTATATAAACAAGGGTGGAAAGAAGACAGCTGAAATTGAACAAATTATAAGTGATATTAGTAATGTAAGTCACTTTGAAAAAGCTGTTGAGTATGTAAAAGATGATCCTAAGAAAGCCATTGAATTATTATTACCGTTAACCGAAGAATTTAAAGAAAATCCATTAATTTATTATTATTTAGGAGTTTCATATAGAAGAATTGAAAGTTATCACAAAGCTATACATTATTTAAGTGAAAGCTTATCGCTTGAATCGGGAAGCCTTGAAGTAGTTAATGAACTTGGTATGAGTTATGCATGCATAGGAGAATATGAAGAGGCGATTAAATATTTTAGGAAAGCCTTTGATGCATCAAAAGAAGTTGAGATATGTACGAATATAGTAATGTGCTATATAAATTTAGGAGATACAGAGCAGGCAAAATTGAATCTTGATATTGCTAAGAAATTAGCACCAGAAGATGAAATAGTTATAGAAATAGATCAAATGCTAAATAGAAGTGTAAAATAAGTTTTAGGAGAAGAGATGTTTACAGAAATACTTGGTTTTAAAATTTTTAAAGAAGATAAAAAAACTTTAATGAATTATATAGAGAATTTTAATAAAGTAAATATAATATCTGGAAACCCAGAAGTATTATTTAATGGATTAAATAATGATACCCTTAGGGAAAATTTTAAGGATGAGGGTTCAGTTATAATTCCAGACGGAGTTGGAACTGTTATTGCATCAAAGCTGGTAAAAAATCCGGTTAAAGAAAAGATTGCAGGAATCGATGTTGTAAAAGAAGTTTTAATTAAAGCAAATAAAGAAAAAAAGTCGATTTATTTATTGGGGGCAAAGGAAGAAACTGTAAATAAATGTGCGGAGAATATAATGCTTGAATTTCCTGATTTAAAAATTGCAGGTTTTCATAATGGATTTTTTGATTTAAATAATTGTGATGATTTAATAGATGAAATAAGCAGTTGTAATCCTTGGGCTATATTTGTGGCAATGGGATCACCAAGGCAGGAGATGTTCATAAAAAAGGTTATGGACAAAACTAATACTCATGTATTCATGGGGGTAGGTGGAGTTTTTGATATATTTGCAGGCGAACTTAAAAGAGCACCAAAATGGATGATATCGTTAGGCATGGAGTGGCTATATAGAGTAGTAAAAGAACCAGTTAGAATAAAAAGACTATCTGCTATACCAAAGTTTTTATTATTAGCTTTTTTCAGATATCATAATAATACAAAGAAAAATTCTAAATTATAGCAAGGGAAAAATGGTGATAAAATGAAACAAAGAAGTACCTTAATTAAATCTACATTTATAATAATGATAGTATCGCTAATAAGTAGATTTTTAGGATTTATTCGTGATATGCTTATTGCAAATAATTTTGGTGCTGGAGTTTATACAGATGCCTATAATATTGCTGTATCTATACCAGAAACAATATTTACTTTAGTTGGACTTGCAATATCAACTGCATTCTTGCCAATGCTAAGTAAAATAAGAGCTAGAAAAGGCCAAGAAGAAATGTATGACTTTGCAAATAACGTAATAAATATACTGTTCATTATTTCCTTTATTCTTTTTATTATAACGAGCATTTTTTCAAAGGAAATAGTTGATATATTTAAATTTTCAGAAGAAACGAGAACTATAGCTACGGGTTTATTAAAAATCACCCTTATTAATATTTTATTTTTATCTATTAATGCATGTTTTACAGCATTATTACAAGTAAATGAAGATTTTGTTATTCCATCCATTTTAGGTTTGTTTTTTAATTTACCTATGATATTATATTTATTATTATTTAAAAATTACGATATTTTAGGACTCACAATTGCTAATGTTATAGGAAATTTCTTTAGAGTTGCGGTTCAGGTACCTTCGTTGATATCTCATGGATATAAGTATAAATTTTTCATTAGCTTTAAGGATAATAGATTGAAAGAAATTATAATTTTAATAATACCGGTACTTATTGGAGCAGGTGCAAACTCTCTTAATATGATTGTTGACAAATATATTGCTTCAAGTTTATCATCAGGATCGGTTTCTGCCTTAGATTATGCACAGAAACTAATCATATTTATAAATACAATAATTACTACATCAGTTACAAGTGTGGCGTATCCGCTTATGGCTAATATGAGAAATAATGAGGATAAGACTGGCTTTTTAACAATGTTAAAAAAGTCAATTGTATATTTAGCAATTTTATTAATTCCTATAACTATTGGAATTGCAATATTTAGTAAGGAAATTGTTGAAATTGTATATGGAAGAGGAAAATTTGATGAATACGCAGTACATATTACAAGTTTTGCACTTCTCGGATATGGCTTTGGAATATTTTTTACAGGAATAAGAGATGTTCTAAATTCAACTCTATTTACTATGGGAAAAACAAAAATTACAGCCATGAATGGTGTTATAGGAGTTATTATAAACATAATTTTTTGTGTGATTTTATCTAGGTATATGGGTATAATGGGGATTGCATTAGCGTCTGTTATAGCTATGATAGTGACAGCAATACTTTTAAGTAGAAGTATTATAAAAATAGAAAAAGGTTTCATTATAACAGATATAATAAAGAAAATAAGTTTAATAACTTTAAATTCATTTATTATGGGAATTGTAATTATAAGTATTGCAATTTATTTTAGGGGAAAATTTAATTCATTAACTCTTTTGTTACTTGGAGTTAGTATTGGAATTATAGTATATTTTATTTTATGTTATCTATTTAAAATTGAAGAAGTAATTGAAATGAAAAATTTAGTTTTAAAGAAGATAAGAAGATAGGGGGATATATGAAAATATTATTTATTGCCTGCTATTCGCCATTAATAAACAACTCAGCTGCTATTGAGACTTTGCAGTACTTGAATAAATTAAGTGAAATTAATAATAATGAAGTTCATCTTTTAACTGTGAATTTTCCAGAGGATTCAATTTATTATGATGAAGCATTATATTCCATGATGGATAAAAGAATTAAAGTTCATATTGTTGATGGAGGGATTGTCTTTAAAAAATTGATGCCTAGAAAAAGTAGTGGGATTAATAAAGAGGCACCCAAAAGTAACAATGGCAATATGAAAAAAATATTGCGCAAAGTAAAAAATTCTGTGGTTATACCAGATATGTATTATGGATGGTCAAAGAAAGCAGGAGAATATGGAATAAAATTAATGGAGACTGAAAAATTTGATGTTATATTTTCAATGCATGAGCCTCCATCTTCGCATTTGTGTGCATATCATATAAAGAAAAAATATAGAAATGTACCATGGATAACTTACTGGAGTGATCCATGGCTTAAGGATTCTACACGAGAAAATTCTTTTATAATTAAGAAGATATTCGAAAAAAGTATGGAAAAAGACATTGTAAACTTGGCAGATAAGTTTATATTTGTTACAGAGGCAAATAAAAATGAATATTTAAAGGATTATGAGTTCTTGCAGAAGGATAATAAAACTTTTATATTAAATAGAGGCTTTGATTCAAAATTATATGAAAAATTACTAAATGAAGAAAGTCCAAAACTTATAGAGAGGAATAAGCTTAACATAATTTATACAGGAGAAATATTTTCTAAGCTTAGAGATATTAAACCATTTATTAGAGCTCTTGAAGAAATTAAAGAAGAAAATATGGAAGATTATAGTTTGCTTAATGTTTTGTTTTTTGGAAATATAGATGATATTGAAGGGAAAAAGAGATTACAAAACCTAGAGGCTGCTAAGGTATCTCCTAGAATTCCATTTAATGAAGCACTTAAATATATGTTAAATGGAGATGTACTTCTTTTGTTTGGAAATAAAAATTCAAAACAAATACCAGCCAAGATTTATGATTATTTTGGAGCACAGGGCAGGATATTTGTTATCTATGGCGATAATAATGATCCACTTAAAAGTGTTGTAGAAAATAACCCAAAGTGTATAATGAGTGAAAATACAACTAAGGGAATAAAAAATAAAATTTATAAATTAATAGAAATGTATAAGAATGAATCAATAAAATGTGAGCCAGACTCAAGATATGAATGGAATTCGATAGTAGATAGATTAAATAATATACTTGAAGGAAGTGATTAGATGCACATAATGGTCATTCCATCTTGGTATTCCTCTCCAAGGAACAAAGTGCATGGCAGCTTTTTTAAGGAACAATTTAAGGCCCTCTCAAATAGTAATGAAAAGATTACGGTTGCGTATAATGAAATTTGGCCGATTACTAGATTTGGAAGAATTCGTGAAAAAAGAGGGATAAGTTTTAATATAGAGGATAATTTAAGGACTTATAGATATAAAGATTATAATTATTTACCAAAGAATCCATTGATGTTTAAAAGCTTTAATAAGAGAATGGATAAACTTTATCAAGAAATTGTTAAAAATGAAGGAAAAGTTGATATTATTCATGCCCATTCAGCGTTTTGGGGTGGGATAGCAGCAGCTTATCTGAGTAAGAAATATAATATTCCTTTAGTTATAACAGAGCATTCATCCCTTAAGTATGCAAAATATGCTAAGGAGAGTTATAAGAAATACATTTTTGCAGCTTATGAAGCGACAGATTGTTTAATTGCAGTTGGAAGCGGGCTAAAAAAAGAATTGCAAGAATATGTTAATAAACCCGTTGAAGTTATTCATAATATGGTTGATCTAAGTTTATTTTATATGGATGAAAACAATGTACAAGACGTACCATTACAAAAAGAATTCAAGTTTTTTTCATGTGCTTTTCTTGAAGAAGGAAAAGGAATGGAATTCTTAATAAAAGCATTTGCAGAAACTTTTAAAGGAGAAAACACAACCTTAAGAATAGGTGGAGATGGTTCCGTGAAATCATCCTTAAGCGAGCTTATTGAAAAGTTAAATATGAAAGAGCAGATTAAACTTCTAGGGGCTTTATCTAGAGAAGAAGTTTCCATGGAGATGAGGAAGTGTGATGTATTTGCACTGCCATCTGAACATGAAACTTTTGGAGTTGTTTATATTGAAGCACTTGCATGTGGAAAACCTGTTATTGGAGCCGATAATGGAGGAGCAGAAGATATAATAAGGGAAGAAAACGGAATAATAGTTAAAAAGAAAGATGTGAAAGACTTAGCTAAAGCATTGAAGAGGATAAAAGATAACTACAAGATGTATGATAAAAACCAAATAAGAGAAAAAACAGTTTGTAGTTATTCAGAGAAGGTGCTAGTTGAAAGCCTAAAAGGAGTGTATAAAAAAGTATATGAAGGAAATAATTAAAAGCATATATAAGTATGTAGATAATAAATTTTATTTTAAATTGTTTTACTTATTTGTAAGTTTAACATTTGTAACTATTTTAAAAGAATTGCCAGGAATATCGTTAGTAAGCAGAGTATCAGGGAAGATAGCAGTAATTTGGGGAATAATTTTAATATTATTTATGATAGTGGAAGATTATAAAAGAAGAAAAATTTATAAGTTTGATATTCCATTAGCTTTATTCATGATAATAACGTTAATCTTTAATATTTTTGTTTATAGAGATATTAAAAACATATCATATTGGATAGTTAATTTGATTTTATTTCTGATTATATTTACAGTGGATGTATTTAGAAGCAAAAAAACACTTATTAAAGAAATGAATATAATTACTTATTTTTATGTGATCTTTATGTTAATAGCTTCTATTATTTCTTTAATAATGAGATTTACAGGAACAAATATAGAAATTGGTCAAATAATATTTGGAAATACAAAAGGTATATTCGAAAATGAAAATGCTCTTTCAATAGCAACGGCATTGGCTATTGTAATGTGTATTTATCTTTATCATATAACAGCAACTCACAGGCTTAAGTTATTTTGGCTGGCTAACATAGTATTAGAGGCAGTAACTATGGTTGGATCACGTGGAAGAAGTGCTTATTTAATAGTAATAGCTGTTATATATATATTTATTTTTGTATATAATAAAAATAAATATTTTAGAGCTGTATTATTAATAATACCTATATTAGCGTGTGGAGTATTCTTTCAGCTTGATAAAAATAATATTAGGAATTTTACTAGCGGAAGAAGCAGTCTTTGGACTTCAGGAGCTATAGTAATAAAAGAACATCCTTTTACTGGTGTAGGAAATAATAATCTTGTAGATGCTGTTACTAATGCAAGACAAACTGATGATTTACCGGGGTTAGCAATTGGAGGCTTACATAATATATATGTGCAGACAGCAACAGTAAATGGGGTTATTGCATTAACTTTATTTCTAATTTTCTTAATCTCAATTTTAGTTTTTATTGTACAGCGATTAGATAAATTACAAAGAAAAGAAAGACTTCAAATGATAACTTTAACTTCAATTGTTGTTGGAATTATTTCGGTAAATTTATTTGAAAGTGATCTATTATATATAATAAGTTTCATTTCTATGACTTTTTGGATATATCTAGGATATATAATATCGATTTTAGATAACAAAAGCATTGAATAATTAATATATTTTAAATAAAGTAGATAGGGGCATATAGTATATGAAATTTTGCGATGAAAGTATAAAACAATTTTTAGAAGAATTGGGATCAGATTTATCAGCACCTGGGGGCGGAAGTGTAGCTGGTCTTATTTCAGCGTTGTCTGCTGCATTGAACTCAATGGTTTATTCGCTAACTGTTGGTAAGAAGAGTTATATTGCATTAGCGGACAGTGAAAAGGAAGTTATAGATAAATTTCAAAAAGAATCAAAAGAATTTACAGTAAGAAGTTTAGAGCTTATGGAAGAAGATAGAGATAACTTTTTGAAGTTAATGGATTGTTATAAGTTACCTAAAGAAAGTGAAGAAGAAAAGAAAGCAAGATCATTAGCTATAAAAGAAAATACAATAAAATCTATGGAAGCGCCTTTGATTTTAGCAAGAGAGAGTTTGGAATTCTATGAAAACTTAAAGATTATGGCTAAGTATGGAAATAAAATGTTGTTATCAGATCTAGCAATTTCCGCAGTGCTGCTTCACTCTGCAATAGAAAGTTCGATAATAAACGTTAAAGTAAATTTAAACGGTCTTAGAGGGGAAGAATTTTTCGATAAAATTGATAGCGAATTAAGAATAATTATTGAAAAGTCATTAAAGGAAAAAAATAATATCATTGAAATGGTAAATGATGTAATCTATCCAGATCGATAATAGAATGAAGAATAAATCTGATTTTTAACTGTATATAAATTTAGATACTTGGAACATAACCAAGGTGATTAAACAAAAAATAGGAGATACTTAGTTTATTTAAATATTGCTAAGTATCTCTTATTTCTTATTCTATTGGTTCACCGTCAAAGTTTTCGTATTGTGGTTTATTTTTAGAATTTCCAACATCATTTTGACTTCTGTGAAGTTTTTGTCTCCTTAAACCTTTCTGCTCTGGATTGCATGAACCAGGTTTATGTACTCCATCATTTTGTGTCATAATAATACACCTCCTTATATTGATATTGTATGTTTATATGAGATATTGATACGCATTTTTAAATGTTATGATAATGAAAATATAGAAGTCTAATAATATATACAAGTATTGAAAAATGATATATATACTATATAATATTTTATATGGTGAAATATATTTTTTATTTGTTAGGTATAAGGGCATCTCACTAATAGAAAATAGCTGAAATTTAAAGGAGGGGTTCATAGTGGAAGATAAAAAATTTCCAATAACAATAAAAAAGCGGAATGGTATGATGATGAGTGCAGCAATCGTTGAGCTTATATTAGGAATAGTTTTTGGAATAATTGGAGGTTTAGGAAGCGCATTATTATGGATATTTATATTTACAGGAGTAGTAACTGCACTTTCGGTGTTAGTTGAATACAGTCAGGATATATTAATTAAAGAGAATAATATAGAGTTTTATAAATTTAATGATTTAATAAAATCAATAAAATATAGCAGTATAAAATCAATTTATGTAAGCAAAGGAAATGACGCTAAGACTAAGAAAAAAGACTTTTTAGCAATTGGTTTTAATGAAAACGATAAGAAAAAAAACAATTCTTATTTGATTAATCTTATGAATTATAGTGCTACAGATCTAACGAAAATAAAGGATGCTATATTATCAAAAAATTCTTCCGTAAAGGTAACAGAAGAAGCAGAAAAACTTATTAAACGTTAGGCACAATTTATATATAGAACAATTATTTAGTTATGTTAAACCTTTGTGTCTACTATATTAGAAATCACATACATTTTTATGAAGCATGTATTTGAAATTAAATGTATGTGATTTCAGTAAGTAGTCACATGAGTTTAGGTTCAAAGTAGAATATATATATTATTGTGGTAATTCATTTAGTGATTTAAATTCATAACCTTCATCTTGAAGGGTTTTGAGAACCGTTCCAAGTACTTTAGTGTTTGTATTTGAAACTGCATGAAGAAGCATTATAGAGCCGGGATGGGCGCCTTTGCAAATTTTCTCTACAGCATAACTTTCAGATGGTTGATCATTAACTAACCAATCTTTATAAGCAAAACTCCAAAAGATAGTGTTATAGCCTAAATCTTTTGTCATCTGCAGAGATTTTTTCGAATATTTGCCCATTGGAGGCCTAAAGAATTTAGGCATATCCTGCCCGACAAGATCTTTATATGCTGACTCTACCCCGCTAAATTCAGAGTTAAACTTTTCTTTGTCATGTACTTTTTGGGCAATAGATGGATGATGAACAGTATGATTTCCAACTATATGACCTTCATCAACCATTCTTTTAACCAGTTCTGGTTCCTTATCTATGTAAGGTTTAACAACAAAAAAAGCGGCAGGTACTTTATATTCTTTTAATATATCAAGAATTTTACCTGTATTTCCATTTTCGTAGCCTTCATCAAAAGTCAAGTATAAAACTTTTTTTGAAGTGTCACCTAAATAGTAAGAAGAAGTTTCTTTTAAAAAGCCAGCTGATTCTTTGGGACATTCAGCAATTTTATCTTTTCCTTTACCTACATAGTACCAATTAAGCTCGTCTTCATCACTAAAAGAAGAAAAAATCTCTCTTATATTATCAATATCAGAAATGTCACCAAAGACTCCAGTTTCTTCAAAGTATCCTTCTGTCTGAGCAGCTTCATCACTTGCTGCGTTTACATATTTTGATGGAGAAAATGCAGTGAGGTTTAGAGTGAGTGCAAGAGCAATAGTGGACTTTAAGGATTTATTCATTTCTTCACCTTCAATCTAAAATAATTTATTCATATATAACTATGCTTTGTAATGAGAAGAATTAATCATTCATAGTATTTGAACTTTATTAGATAATAATCATGGTAATTTCTATATATGATTCAAGGATCTTCACGTAAACTTTTTAGGAAACTAAGCTGATTTTTATTAAAAAACATATATTACGAGGATATAGATAAACAAATTACTTAGCATATTATTTTTTGATTGTGAATAACTTAAGTTGAAATAAAAAATGTTCTAGAGTATAATTTTTAAAGAGATATAAGTCATATGAAAAAATAACAAGTCCGAATATACAGGTGAATTGACTTGTTATTTTTGTGTAATGTCTAAAATAGTTAGAAGTTAGAAAGGAATGTACATAGATGAAATTAGGTATGGTAGGTTTACCAAACGTAGGTAAAAGCACGTTGTTTAACGCAATAACAAAAGCTGGAGCTGAATCAGCTAATTATCCATTTTGCACAATTGAGCCAAATGTTGGTGTTGTAAGTGTTCCAGATAAGAGATTAGATGTTCTAGAAGAAATGTATAGTACAAAGAAGAAAGTATATACAGCCATAGAATTTTACGATATAGCAGGATTAGTTAAAGGAGCTTCTAAAGGTGAAGGATTAGGAAACAAATTCTTATCACATATAAGAGAAGTTGCAGCAATAGTTCATGTTGTAAGATGCTTCGATGATGGAAATGTAGTTCATGTTGAAGGTTCTGTTGATCCTATAAGAGATATAGAAACTATAAATTTAGAATTGATTTTTTCTGATTTAGAAGTATTAGAAAGAAGGATGGAAAAGTCAATAAAACTTGCAAGATCAGGTGATAAGACTGCCAAATTCGAATATGGTGTTATGGAAAGAATAAAAGCACAGCTTGAAGCAAATAAACCAGCTAGAACTTTAGAAGTTACGGATGAAGAGGAAGCTTTTATAAAAGGTTTATTTCTAATTACTTCAAAGCCAGTCCTATATGCTTGCAATATTTCGGAAGATGATGTTATGGAAGGCAACTTTGATAATGATTATGTTAAGAAAGTTAAAGAATATGCAGCAGATGAAAATTCAGAGGTTATGGTTGTAAGTGCTAAAATTGAGGAAGAATTATCTGGCCTTGAAGATGAAGAAAAAGCTGAAATGTTAGGTGAGTATGGTCTAAAAGAATCAGGACTAGATAAGTTAATTGAAGCTAGTTATAAACTTCTTGGACTTATGAGCTTTTTAACAGCAGGAGTACAGGAAGTAAGAGCTTGGACGATCAAAAGAGGAACAAAAGCACCTCAAGCTGCAGGTAAGATTCACTCTGATATTGAGAGAGGATTTATTAGAGCAGAAATAGTTTCTTATGATGATTTAGTTGAGTGTGGTTCAGAAGCAGCGGCTAAAGAAAAAGGAAAGTTTAGACTTGAAGGAAAAGATTATATAATGCAAGATGGAGATGTTGTTAATTTTAGATTTAATGTTTAATCCATCACTTAAAGGGTAAGAATTGATCTTACCCTTTTTTTATAAAAAAGTCTAATAATTTTTTTAAATATAATTACAAACCTATTAACATTATGCAACAATATAGATTTTTATAGCAAAGTTTGTTAAAATAAAACCTAGGCATATGGAAAGAAAATAGCAAATTAGTAATGATATAGTATATATTTTGAATCAGACCCCCAAAGTATGTTCAGCCTATTGTAGGGGAATAGGGAACATACATAGTGAAAAAGTATGATGAAAAATGAAAACGTACTGACTTGCTATTTTATTAGGGAAAATAAGTACAAATTTTAATGGAAAAGTAGGTGTGATTTAATTGTTGAAAAAGAAAATTGTTGAATATGTTAGTGATTTGAGAAAAAACAAATACGTTACAAGGTACTTAAAAAAAATCAAAGAGAATAAATATATTACAAAGTATTTAAGAAAAGCAAGAGAAAATAAATATATTGATGGATGCTTAAAAAAATTAGAGAAAAATAAGTATATTGCAAGTTGCTTGAGCAAGTTAAGGCAAAGGAAGTATTTTATTCCAACATTAATTATTTTTTTCTTAATTGTATGCTTTGGAATCACAGCAATAGTTAAGTCTGCCAATAATGCAAAAACGGCAGAAACATTGTCAATTGCTACAAATGTAGCAGAAACGGATTTTTATGATGCTAAATATGATGAGGCAATTGATGAATATACAAAAATGCAGGAGAAGCAAAAAGATCAATGGCCAATATGGAATGTGAAGATTGCAGAGGTTTATTCAGTTAAAGGCGAATTTGTAAAATCAAATGATATGCTTCAAAAGGCTTATGAAGCTAGGAATAAAATTATGGATGATAAGAAGAAAAAAATAGATAATCTTCAAGAGAAAGATGAGGAATTAGGAAATTACATAACATTCACATGGCTTATGAATGGAGAATACTCTAAAGCGTCGGAGTATGGTGAAATGTTTCTTCAAAGCTATCCAGATGATAAAGAATTATTAAAGACCATGTTTACTGTTTATTTGGTGAATGGAAATAATGACAAGGCTAAGGAAATAATAAACTCTTATCAAAAAGGAGACGAAACAGCAGGTGATTTAGCAGATTTAGCTAGAATGAATATGCTTGTTAACAATTATGATGAATGTTTTTCATTATTAAAGGATGCCTGGGATAAAGATAAAAATGAAATAAGAATATTTGATGTTATTGAAGAAATTGCAAATTATGATAAAACAGGTGCAATAGACAAAATTACAAAATTGCAAAAAGATAAACCTGATGAACTTGCATATAAAGTATGGGCAGCTAAAATTTATTCAATGAGTAAAGACTCAGCAGATAAGGCTAAGAAGTTAATTGATGAATTAAGCACTCAAGATGTTGGAGATGCCACTTTAAATCTTATTAAAGCCAGTATGTATGATAGTTCAAATAATTCAGATGCTTTAAATTATATTTTAGATCAAATGGAGGAGAATAATCCAGAGTCATTAGTAGGATATAATTCAGCGGCATGGCTGTCATATAATAAAGAAGATTATGATGAAGCGTTCAAAGATTGTGAAAAAAGTATAATGTTAGATAGAGACTATGCAGATAATTATACATCTTTAATACCTGAAATACTTGAAAAGCAAGACAAGAGTGAAGAAGCACAAGCATATTTTAGAACAGCTTTATTTAAAGATCCTTTTAATTATGATTTAATACTAAAAACCGCTGAATATTATGGAAATACACTTAAAGACAGTACTAAAGCATTAAACTATTATAATTTAGCTTCTAAAATTAATCCAAAGGATGCAGAAATATATTATAACATGGCCTTGGTAAAAGTTAATACTCAAAGATATGATGAAGCTATAGATTTGCTAAAGAAAAGCATATCTATAAATAGCAAGAATGTAAAATATCATAGAGCTTTAGGAACCGCATATATAAATAAAGGGAAAAATGACGATGCAATTAAGGAAATACGAACTGCATACAATCTTGATAATAATGACATTGAAACACTAAATAATGCTGGATGCTATTATATTTCTATTGAGGGTGACGTAAATAGAGGTATGACTAATCTAAAGGCAGCATATGATGGAATAAATGAAAATACAAGCCCTGAAGATAAGGAAACAATAACTGATAATTATAATCGGATAAAGAATTTATCTGATGCTTATAATAAGCGAAATGGAGCAAGTTTGAAAGTACCAGATCTTAAATTGTTTTATTAATTAGTATATAGGTATTGATTGAAGTTGCTATAAAATATTAACAACTGGAGGAAGTATTATGTATCCAATTAAATTTGAAAATTTATATTATGAGAGAATTTGGGGAGGAAAACATCTGGAGAAATTCAGAAATAATGTTCCGGAAGGTAATATTGGTGAGAGCTGGGATATTGCCTGCCATAAAAATGGTACTGGCAAAGTAGAAAATGGAGAATTAAAGGGAAAAACTTTTGATGAAATAATAGAAATATACGGAGAAAAACTTTTAGGTAAAGCCGTAGATAAGAAGGAATTTCCTCTCTTGATTAAATTAATAACTGCTGCAGATAAGCTTTCAGTTCAAGTTCATCCAAATGATGAGTATGCGAGTAGAGTTGAAAAAGATTCAGGAAAAACTGAAGCCTGGTATGTGGTTGATGCTGAAGAAGGGGCTTCATTAATAGTTGGAACAAAGAATTGTAATAAAGAATTGTTTAAAAAAGCAATACAGGATGGGAACTTAGATGAATATTTGAATAAGATTCCTGTTAAAAAAGGCGACTTTTTCTATGTTCAAAGTGGCTTAGTTCATGCTATATGTGAAGGTGTATTGATTGCTGAAATTCAGCAAAATAGTGATACCACCTATAGAGTTTATGATTATAATAGAGGAAGAGAAATACACGTTGAAAAAGCATTAGATGTCATAGATTTTTCACTTAAAGGAGAAAATTCGAGAGGGCTTACAGTACAAAGAAATGGTTATGATAGAACATATCTTTGTTTGGGAGAATATTTTACAATACAAAAATATAAGATTACTTCATCTTTAAAAGAAAAGAGTGACGAGGAAAGATTTTATTTATTTACTTGTGTTGATGGCAATGGTGTAATAAGATATACTGGTGGGGAAGAGAAGATTCTTATGGGAGACAGTATTTTTATTCCAGCAACACTTGGAGAGTATGAATTAGTTGGTGACTTTACTCTATTAAAAAGTTATGTACCAAATTTAAAAGATGAGGAGAAAGCCATACTTAATATAGTTGAAAAGTAGAAAAATATAAATTATGGAGGAACTAATTGTTTCTCCATAACTGCTTGAGAAATTCATAATATATAAGATATTAGTTAAATTTCAAGCGAAATAAACATAAGGAAAGAGAGTGGAATTTATAGTGGGAATAGATATTTTATTTATAATTAAGGCAATTATCATGGGTATAGTAGAAGGGCTTACTGAATTTATTCCGGTGTCTTCAACAGGACATTTAATACTTACAGGAAGCATTATTAATTTTAAAGGCGACTTTGCTGATATGTTCGAAGTAGTAATACAATTAGGGGCTATACTTGCAGTTGTAGTTCTATACTGGCAAAAGATAAGCGATAGTGTTGTTGATTTTTTTGCTTATTTATTTTCAAAGGGAAGAAAAGGAGAAGTTGGTTTTAGATTTGGAATTAATATAATTATTGGATCAATTCCAGCTATGATATTTGGATTTATACTTCATGATAAAATTAAATCCTTATTATTTGGAGCAGGACCAGTTGTTATTGCATTTTTTGTTGGAGGTATCCTGTTAATTGTAATAGAAAATAAATTTAGAAAAAATAAGCATGCAGTAAGAGATATTGACCAAATTACACCTATAGAATCTTTAAAAATAGGCTTTTTTCAATGCCTTGCTATGTGGCCGGGAATGTCACGAAGTGCTTCTACAATAATGGGAGGCTGGGTTGCTGGACTTTCAACACCAGTTGCCGCTGAGTATTCATTTTTCTTAGCCATTCCAGCTATGGTGGGTTCATCAGCATTGGATTTAATAAAGTTTAATTACTCAGAAATGAATATGACGAATGCGATTGCACTAGCAGTTGGATTTATAGTTGCGTTTGTGGTTGCTTTGGTTGTTATGAGAAAATTCATAGATTATTTAAAGAAGAGACCAATGAGAGTATTTGCAGTATACAGAATAGGTGCAGGAATAGTATTTTCTATACTTATATTCTTTAATTTCATTTCAATGTAAATAGAGAAATAGACTCTGATTAGATAAAATAACACCTTAATATATGAAATAGCATTTATTTCGATATATTAAGGTGTTTATGTTTTTTTATAAAAGAAAATACGAAATTTTTGTAGATTGAAACTCTAATGAGATCTAATTGGAATGAAATATGGAATCAATAAGCTTGAAAAATTGGCTTGAATTAAAATGAATTAAAGACAAAGGTTTGAGTTTAGGTCTCAGTATTAGGTATAATTTTAAATTCATAGTTAAAGAATGAATATATTGTAAATTAATACTTTTCAGAAATTGAAGTTTGTGATATGATTTAAGTAAATAGTCAGAAAATAAAGAAAATTTACTTTTAGGCATATAAAAGAAATGGCAAACCGCATATACTAGTCTGTTTTGTGTCATACTACATCAGTATGTTCAACTAGTTGCTTTATAGTAAAGACTCTCATAGCTGGCGCAAAATAAATCGAGCCTTGATTTGTTATTTATTTCGCATGCCTCAACAATAATTTTAGAAGAAATTATGGTATAGGGGGATTTAGAATGTCCAAAGATATTAAAAAAATAGCTTTATTAACTGGAGGAGGCGACTGCCCAGGATTAAATGCAGTAATAAGTTCTGTAACGAAATCAGCAATATTGAACTATGGATATGAAGTTATTGGATATAAATTCGGATACAGAGGATTATATAACAATGATTTTATTAAATTAGACCTATCTGCTGTATCAGGTCTAATATCAAGAGGTGGAACAATACTCTATAGCTCAAATAAAGATAATTTATTTGATTATCTTGTAGAGGAAAATGGTAAAATGGTGAAAAAAGACGTATCAGATGTGGCTGTTGAGAATTTAAAAAAGGAAGGTGTAGACGTTTTAATAGTTATTGGAGGAGATGGAACATTAACATCTGCTAGAGACTTTGCACGAAAAGGAGTAAAGGTTATCGGAGTTCCAAAAACTATTGATAATGATTTAGGTTCTACGGACATAACATTTGGATTTAATACAGCAATAGGAATTGCAACAGAAGCATTAGATAGACTTCATACAACAGCGGAGTCACATCATAGAATTATGATTTTAGAAGTTATGGGAAGAAATGCAGGTTTTATAGCATTAGAATCTGGAATAGCAGGTTCAGCTGATGTTATTTTATTACCAGAAATTCCATATGATATAAATAAGATTGTAGAAAAGATTGAAGATAGGAAGAAACATGGAAAGTTATTCACAATAGTTGTAGTAGCAGAGGGTGCAAAACCTAAAAATGGAGAAGTTAGTGTAGCTAAAATAGTTTCAGATAGCCCAGATCCAATTAGACTTGGTGGAATTGGCAATAGATTAGCAGAGGAATTAGAGAAGTTAGTTAAAGAAAGAGAAGTTAGATGTACAGTTCTCGGACATATACAAAGAGGCGGTATTACATGTACTTTTGATAGAATATTATCAACACGATATGGAGTTGCTGCTATTGAATTAATTAATCAAGAAAAGTTTGGAAGCATGGTGTGCTTAAAAGGTAATGAAATTACCTATGACAGCCTAGAAAATGTAATTGGGAATAACAAAAAAGTAGATCCAAGCGGAGAATTAGTAAGCGTAGCAAAGAAAATAGGAATATCATTTGCCGATTAGTTAACTTAATAAGAGTATTGCAATGAATAAGTAATTTAATACTCATAAGATATCTAATGACATTAAGAAGTATTTTAGAAAGCGGTGGGCATTATGAAAGAAATTAAGAGATATTTAGAGTCTAGAATAGGAACATATTCATTTTTTTTCGAGGACTTAGGAAGCGGTTTTACTTATGGATATAATGAAAATGTGCAAATGACAAGTGCTGGATGTATGAAACTGCCGATAGCTGTATCAGTGATAAGATATGTTGAAGATGGAAATGCATCGTTTTTAGATAAGATAAAGATTGAAGAAGAGGATAAAGTTTATGGAACAGGAATACTCCATGAATTTGATAATAGAGAATATACTGTGTTTGAATTACTAGTTGCAATGCTTATTCAAAGTGATAATACTGCAGCAAATAAACTTATAGATATTGTTGGCATGGATAGAATAAATGATGATATAGAAGCTCAAGGCTTAAAGAATACAAAGTTGAATAGAAAAACTTCAGATGAGAGAGCTGCAAGTACTGGTGTTGAGAATATAACAAGCGCTCTAGATCTATCAAAGATTTGGAAGCATCTATATGATGGAAGATTTTTGAGTGAAAAGAACAGCAAAATGCTTATAGATATATTACAAAGGCAGCAGATGAAAAATAAATTGGCACTTTATATACCTGATGATTTGAAATATGAGATTTCAAGCAAAACAGGCGATAAAACTAGTGTCGAAAATGATACAGCGTTAATCCGCACCGAAAAAGGAAGTTTTACATTTACCGTTTTATCAATGGGTATTCCTAATAGTGTGTATGGAACTGTAACGCTTGCTAAAAGTGGTAAAATGATGTGGGATAGCATTACCAATAATTTTTAATATATTTTAAGAGATGTCTTTGACATCTCTTAAAATTTTCGTCCAGGTAGAATATATTTATATTGACACAATATTAAAGAAGTGTTATTCTTACACAAAGAAATAATATAAAACACCTTTAACTTGATTCAGCGAGATCAATAAGGAAGTTATATAATTACTATACTATGGGATTATTGCGCCTTCCTTTAAATGAGGAAGGCTTTTTTATAAATTAAATTACTATTAAAAATTATTACCTTTAAATTAACACAGAGAGGTTACTAAGGAGTGATTATAAAATGAAAAAAGACATTAAACATTTGATTGAACCTATGGATTTCACTGTAGAAGAATTAAATGAACTGTTTAACTTAGCACATCAAATAATAGCACATCCAAAAGATTTTTCTAATATATGTGATGGAAAAATCTTAGCTACTTTATTTTATGAACCAAGCACAAGAACTAGATTAAGCTTTGAAGCTGCTATGATGAGGCTTGGTGGGAAAATTCTTGGTTTTTCAGAACCAAATTCAACATCAATTTCAAAAGGAGAAACATTAGCTGATACTATAAAAATGGTATCCATATATTCAGATATCATAGCTATGAGACATCCGAAAGAAGGAGCAGCAAAAGTTGCAAGTCTGTATTCAAATGTTCCAATAATTAATGCAGGAGATGGTGGACATCAACATCCAACTCAAACATTAGCAGATTTACTTACAATTACAAGCTTAAAAGACGGTTTAAATAATCATGTGATTGGAATTTGTGGGGATTTAAAATTCGGAAGAACTGTACATTCACTTATAAAAGCGATGTCAAGATATCATAACAATAAATTTGTTTTAATATCACCAAAAGAACTTTCAATACCTCAATATATAAGAGAAGAAATTTTGGAAAAGAAGAATATTGAATATATAGAAGTGGAAAAATTAGAAGATGTAATTTCAAATTTAGATATTTTATATATGACAAGAGTTCAAAAGGAAAGATTCTTTAATGAAGAACAATATTTAAGATTAAAAGATAGTTACATACTGGATAAAACAAAGATGGAAGCTGCAAAGAATGACATGATTGTAATGCATCCTCTTCCAAGAGTAAACGAAATTGCATACGAAGTAGATGAGGATAATAGAGCATCATATTTTAAACAGGCAGAGTATGGAATGTATGTAAGAATGGCATTAATGATTAAACTTTTGGGGGTGATGTAAAATGCTTGAGATAACAAGTATTAAAAATGGAATAGTCTTGGATCATATACAAGCAGGAGTTGGAGTTAAGATATTTAATTATTTAGGATTAGATGCTAATGACTATAGCGTTGCACTTATAATTAATGCTGATAGTAAAAAGCTTGGTAAAAAGGATATTATAAAAATAGAAAATTGTGATGAACTTAATTATACTGTTTTAGCATTACTTTCACCAACAGTAACTATATGTGAAGTTAGAGAAGAGAAGATTGTTAATAAGGTTAGACCAACACTTCCAAGCAAAGTTCATAACATAATAAAATGCAAAAATCCAAGCTGCATAACAAGTACTGAAGAGTATGTACCTCATTCATTTGTTTTGGTAGATGAAGAAAATGGAAGATATAGGTGCGAATACTGTGATGAAATAACAAAACTTTCAGAATTATAGTAAATAATAAATAGCAGTGAAAATTAATTAATTGAAATTTGTAAAATACAATGTAAATCTGTTGATTATAAATTGTAAAATGCATAACAACTGTAAATAGTTAATTATGAAATAACTGTGAATTGTTAACTGCGAAATAACTATGAACTGTTAACTGAGCGAAGGGGTGTTATATGGAACTATTAATTAAAAATGCAAGGATAATAGATGTAACTCAAGATTTTTATGGAGATATCTATATTAAAGATGGGATAATAAGGGAAATAGGAGAAAGTATATCTAAAGATAATGTGCAGATAATTAATTGTGAGGGAAAAATTTTGATGCCGGCGTTTATAGATACTCATGCTCATTTCAGAGATCCTGGACTTACTTGGAAAGAAGATATTGAAACAGGTTCTAAAGCAGCACTTAAAGGTGGGTATACAGGAGTATGCTTAATGGCAAATACTAAGCCTATCTGCTCATCTAAAGAAACTTTGGAATATGTGAGAAATAAATCAAAGGAACTGAATTTAATAGACATACATCAATGCTTATCAGTAACAAAAAATTTCGATGGGATAACTTTAAGTCACTTAGAAGAGCTTCAAAATGATCCTGAAATTAGAGCAATCTCGGATGATGGCATTGGGGTGTCAAATTCTAATACTATGTTTGAAGCCATGAAGATCGCTAAGAAAAATAACTGGGTTATAATGTCCCATGCAGAAAGTCCAGAATTTTCAAAGGTAGATATGAGAATAGCTGAAAATATGATGACCGTAAGAGATGTAGAATTAGCAAAGCTTAGCAAGGCGAGATTACATATGTGCCATGTTAGTACGAAAGAAGCCATAAAATGCGTTATTGATGGAAAGATGAGTGGAGCAAATATAACACTAGAAGTTACACCACATCATATAGCTCTGACAAGAGATATAAATGATTATAGAGTTAATCCGCCAATTAGGGAAAAAGAAGATGTGGATGCAATAATAAGTGCAATTAAATTAGGAATGGTAGATACAATAGGAACAGATCATGCGCCGCATACAAAAGAAGAAAAGAAAAATGGTTCGCCAGGAATGGTTGGGATCGAGACAGCTTTTTCAATCTGCTATACAAAATTAGTTAAGGAAAATCATGTTTCTTTAAATAAATTAAGTGAACTTATGTCATATAATCCAGCTAAGCTTCTAGGAATGAATAAAGGGAAGATTAGTGTAGGAATAGATGGTGACTTAGTACTAATAGATATTAATAAGAAAATAAGAGTTGATCCAGAAAAGTTTGAGTCAAAAGGCAGAAATACACCATTTGATGGAATTGAGTTTTACGGAGAAGTGCTAACAACAATAAAAGCTGGAGAAATCAAATATAATTCATGTAACAGCTAATAGTAATCAGCTAACAGTTTGGATAAGATATGTTTATAATTGAAAAAAAATAAAAATAAAACATAAGAAATTCCATAACTGTAAACTGTGCACTGTAAACTGTTAACTAAATAGCGGGGGTTTTTAAATGACAAGTTATATAATTGATAAGCTATATGATAGAGTTGAAAGAAGAGGCGTTGTATGTGTTGGACTTGATACAGCCTTAGATTATGTGCCAGAACATATAAAGAGTGGCAAGACTCCAAGTGAGGCAATATTTGAGTTTAATAAGCAAGTTATAGATGCAACATGTGATGTAGCTGCATGTTTTAAAGTTCAAATAGCATATTATGAAGCCTTAGGAATAGAAGGATTAATCGCTTATAAGAAGACGTTAGACTACTTGAAAGAAAAGGACGAAATAATAATAGCAGATATAAAAAGAGGAGATATAGCGGCAACTGCAACAATGTATGCTAAAGCTCATTTTGAAGGAGATTTTGAAGCTGATTTTATAACATTGAGCCCTTATATGGGAATGGATAGCATTGAACCATATATGCCTTATTTAGAAAACGGAAATAAAGGTGTTTTTAGCTTGGTAAGAACATCAAATCCAGGGGCAGAAGACATTGAGTATTTAGATACTACAGAAAATAAAAAAGTTTATGAAGTGGTAGCGGATAAAATAACAGAAATTAGCAAAGCTTGTACAGGAAAATGCGGATACACTGCAATTGGTGGAGTTATAGGATGCACCCATGTTGAAGAAGGAGTAAAAATAAGAAAAACATATAATAATATGTTCTTCTTAATTCCTGGATATGGAGCTCAAGGAGGAACAGCTGAAGATGTTGCATTATATTTAAATAATGGCAATGGTGGAGTTGTTAATTCATCAAGAGGTATACTGCTAGCCTATAAGAAAGCAAATAAACCAGAAGAATTTGCCCTATGCGCTAGAGAAGAAGCAATAAAAATGAGAGATGCAATTAAAGGGGCAGTAATTAAATCAGTTAACAGTTAAGGGACAAATCATCTTTCGAGGATTTGAAAATTATATATTTAAGAAATTCCAAAGAAAAAGTAAATGTTAAAATTATATATTTGGAAACATGAATTTTTTCCCTTGGGATTTCATCTACAACTGTGAACTGAATAAATGGAGGGAAAGTATGGCTATAGCTTACAGAAATGCAAGAGTAATTTCAAATGAAGAAATTTCAAAAGATATTTATAAATTAATATTAGAGGATGATAATGAAATAAATGCTGGCCAATTTTATATGTTGAAAATCAATGGTCAAACACTTTTACCAAGACCCATAAGCATATGTGAAAAGAAGAAAAATGCATTAACATTTTTATATGCAGTAGTTGGAAATGGCACTAAAGAGTATGCAAAGCTTAAAGAAAATGATGAAATAAGCATAACAGGACCTCTTGGAAATGGTTTTGATTTGAATAAGGATTATGGTAAAGTTGCATTAGTTGCAGGGGGAATAGGAACTGCACCTATGCTTGAACTTGCAAAGAGATTAAGAGAAAAGAGCAAGGAACAGAAAATAGATTTATATGCAGGTTTTAGAGATGACGTTTACTTAATAGATGAATTAAAAGAATATGTAAATGAAGCTTATATATCCACAAATACTGGAAAACATGGACATAAGGGGTTTGTTACAGAACTTTTAAAGCCGGAGGCATATGATACAGTTTTATGCTGTGGACCGGAAGTTATGATGAAAAAAGTTGTAGAGATGTGCAAAGAAAAGAATACTAAGGTTTATGTGTCTATGGAAAAACATATGGCTTGTGGAGTAGGTGCTTGTTTAGTATGTACGTGCAAGACAAAAGATGGAAATAAGAGAACTTGTAAAGATGGCCCAGTTTTCGATGGATACTATGTAGAATTATAATAGGCAGGAGGAATTAAATTGTTGAAGGTAAATATTAACGGAGTAGAATTTAAAAATCCTGTAATTGCTGCATCAGGAACTTTTGGTTTTGGTGAAGAATTTAATGATTTTTATGACGTAGGAATTTTAGGTGGAATATCTTCAAAGGGTCTAACAATAAATCCAAAACAAGGCAATGGGGGAATTAGAGTTTTTGAAACTCCATCAGGAATGATGAATTCAGTTGGACTTCAAAATCCAGGAATAGATGCATTTATACATAATGAACTTCTGAGTATGAAAAAGCTTGGAACTAATGTTATAGCTAATATTGGCGGAGGCTGTTTAGAGGATTATATTGAAGCTGTAACTAAAATTAATGAAACAGATGTGGATATGATTGAACTTAATATATCCTGCCCAAACGTAAAACACGGAGGAATGGCATTTGGAATAAAATCAGATGTGGCATATGGGGTTGTTAAAGAAATTAAGTCAATAGTTAAGAAACCATTGATGGTTAAATTATCACCAAATGCAGAGGATATAGTTGATATGGCCTTAAAATGCCAGGAAGCAGGTGCAGATTCCATTTCCCTTATAAATACGTTAAAGGGAATGGCAATTGATGTATATAAAAGAAAGCCAGTATTTAATAATATAACAGCAGGTTTATCCGGGCCAGCAGTAAAGCCAATTGCACTTAGAATGGTTTATGAAGTATCAAAAACAGTAGATATTCCAGTAATAGGACTTGGGGGAATATCTAATGGTAAAGATGCTATTGAATTTATGATGGCAGGAGCAAGTGCAGTGCAGATAGGAACAATTAACTTTGTGAATCCTATGGCTGGAAAAGAAATAATAGAAGAAATAGAGAGTTTCTTAAAAGAACAAGGGATTAAAGATATTAATGAAATTGTAGGAATAATTTAGGTAGCTTACAGTTAACAGTTCACAATTTACAGTTAAGTAATAAAAGCCTTTGGCTTTTCAAAAAAATAATGTATATTATAGAAATTCGGTTTAGGAATTTCATCGTTAACTGTGCAGTGTAATCTGTAAAATGTAAACTTAATTTAATGAGTGGAGGATGTTTTGATGAAGGAATATAAAAGAGAATTTATTGATTTTATGATTGAATGCGGAGTATTAACATTTGGAGATTTTGTTACTAAGAGCGGAAGAAAGACGCCTTTCTTTGTTAATACAGGTAATTATCAAACAGGAAAACAATTAAAAAAGCTTGGTGAATTTTATGCAGAAGCTATAAAAGAGAATTTTGAGGACGATTATGATGTACTATTTGGACCTGCTTATAAAGGAATTCCATTAAGCGTTACTACAGCTATAGCACTTTCAGATTCGTTTGATATTGATGTTAGATATTGTTCAAATAGAAAAGAAATAAAGGATCACGGGGACAAGGGAATTCTTTTAGGAAGTAAATTAAATGATGGAGATAAGGTGTTGATAGTTGAAGATGTTACAACAGCGGGAACTTCAATTTATGAAACTATGCCTATCTTAAAAAGTGCAGGAGATGTTAATGTTAAAGGACTTATAATATCAGTGGATAGAATGGAAAGAGGCCAGGGAGAAAAATCTGCACTTGTAGAAATTAGAGAAAAATTTGGATTTAAAACTTGTGCCATAGTAACAATGGCTGAAGTAATAGAATATTTATATAACAAAGAAATTAATGGGACTATTCTTATAACTGATGAAGTTAAAGGAAGAATAGATGAATACTATAAACAATATGGCGCAAAATAAAAGTGTTACATTTTAGCTATCACATAAACTTAGAGTTTTAGGAGGGCTTATGAATATTTTAATTACCAATGACGATGGAATTAATGCTCCTGGAATAATTTCTTTGGCAAAAGAAGTTTCTAAGGCACATAATATTACAATCGTTGCACCTAGAGAGCAGAAAAGTGCTTCAAGCCATTCTATATCTCTGCATAATCCTATAAAAATAAGAGAAGAAGTTATTGAGGGATTAAACTGTAAAGCATATAGTGTGATGGGTACCCCTGCTGATTGTACACAAGTAGGAATAGCTTTTTTAAAAGATGATATAGATTTAGTAATATCAGGAGTAAATTATGGACTAAATGCAGGTATTGATATTTTATATTCAGGTACAGTTTCAGCTGCTGTAGAAGGAGCAATTTACGGTATTCCATCAATTGCAGTATCTATGGATTTAACAGAAGAAAATAGGGAAGAAGATTATTCAAAGGCTATATTTTGGTTTATGAAAGTACTAGATATAGCAAAAGAAAAATATTTTAAAAGTGATATTGTTTTAAATGTTAATGTGCCTAGTTTAAGCAATGAAGATATAAAAGGAATTAAAGTATGCAAGATAGGGAAAACAACATACAAAAATGAGTATGTTCTCTTAGAAAATAATGCTGAAGATAAAGCATATAAAATTAAAGGAACTAGAAATGATATTGAAAAGGATGAAACAGATTTATATTATTTATCACAAGGATATGTTACTTTAACGCCGCTTCATTTTGATTTTACAAGTTTTAAATTGTTAGATGAGGTTAAGGACGTTTTTGAAAAATAAACTGCGATGATTAAATTAATAGAGTTAATAGTTCTGGAATGCACAAAGTGATGGTCAAAATGTTAGATTTTGATCATCACTTTTACGTTTATATAAAAATTAATGTATGTTATTGAGTATTAGCATAATTGTGGCAAAAGTGAAAATGACTTCTAAATGATAAATATTATCATTGACAAAGAGAAAGTTAATGTATACAATAATGGTATGAATTAATAAATTAAAAATTGACTGATGAGGCGGCGGCTTATTCAGAATGGTAATTTATTCCGGTTGACAAAATATAAGGGTTAGTATTATCCTTATATTAGATAGTAGTCATATGACTGACGGAAGTGGAGTTACCACATGAAGTATGACTGAGGTATATTGTTTTATATGCCAAAATAAGCCGACCGTCTGGGCGAGAAAGCCTGGATTGTCGGCTTTTTCATGTAGAAAAATATTATATAAAGTAATATGGGGAGGATGTAAAATGGTTAAACAATGGGAAGGATTTAAAGAAGGAACTTGGCAGGAAGGAATTGACGTAAGAAATTTTATACAAAAAAATTATAGATTGTATGAAGGCGATTCTAGCTTTCTAGAAGGAAAAACAGAAAAGACAAGTAAAGTATGGGAGAAAGCTTATGCTTTAATAGTTGAAGAAGTTAAAAGGGGAATTATTGATGTTGCTACAGATAGAGTGTCAGGAATTGATAACTATGAAGCAGGATATATAGATAAAGATAATGAAGTTATAGTTGGACTTCAAACAGATGCGCCTCTTAAGAGAATAGTAAATCCATTTGGTGGAATGAGAATGGTTCAAAGTTCATTAAAAGAATATGGATATGAGCTTGATCCAGATATTGAAAAACATTTTTCAAGATATAGAAAGACTCATAATGAAGGAGTTTTTGATGCATATACAAAAGAAATAAGGGCTGCAAGAAGTGCAGGACTTTTAACAGGACTTCCAGATGCTTATGGAAGAGGAAGAATAATAGGAGATTACAGAAGAGTACCTCTTTATGGAATAGATTATTTAATAGAAGAAAAGAAAAAGGATTTAGATAACCTTAATGGAGATATGCTGGATGAATTAGTAAGAAAAAGAGAAGAAGTATCTATGCAGATTAGAGCCTTAGGTGAAATTAAATCAATGGCATCAAAATATGGAATTGATATATCTAAACCAGCATCAAATGCTAAGGAAGCGGCTCAATATTTATATTTTGGGTATTTAGCAGGAATTAAAGAAAATAATGGAGCAGCAACTTCATTTGGAAGAACTTCAACATTTTTAGATATCTATATCGAAAGAGATTTAGAATCAGGATTAATAACAGAAAAAGAAGCTCAGGAAATAGTTGATCAATTAATAATTAAATTGAGACTAGTTAGACATTTAAGAACTCCAGAATACAACGAATTATTTGGAGGAGACCCAACATGGGTAACTGAATCAATTGGCGGGGTAGGCATAAATGGTAAACCTCTTGTAACTAAAAATTCGTTTAGATATTTGCATACATTAATTAACCTTGGAACATCAGCAGAACCTAACCTTACAGTTTTATGGTCAGATAGATTGCCAGAAAGTTTCAAGAAGTATTGTGCAGAAATTTCAATAAAGACAGATTCTATTCAATATGAAAATGATGAGGTTATGAGACCAGTGTATGGTGATGATTATGCTATAGCCTGCTGCGTATCAGCAATGAAGGTTGGAAAGCAAATGCAGTTCTTTGGAGCTAGAGCAAATGTTGCTAAATCACTTTTATATGCTATTAATGGTGGAGTAGATGAATTAAAAGGAATAAAGGTAGTACCAGATATTGAAAGAATAACTGATGAAATTCTTGATTTTAATAAAGTTAAAGCAAATTATTTTAAAGTTTTAGAGTATGTTGCAAAAACTTATGTGGATACTATGAATATAATCCACTTTATGCATGACAAATATGCATATGAAGCAGGACAAATGGCTTTACATGATACTATGGTAGAAAGATTGATGGCTTTTGGTATAGCTGGACTTTCAGTAGCTATAGATTCATTATCTGCAATTAAGTATGCTAAGGTTAAGCCAATCAGAAATGAAGAAGGAATAGCAGTAGACTTTGAAGTAGAAGGTGATTTCCCTAAATACGGAAATGATGATGATAGAGCAGATGATTTAGGAGTGGAATTAGTAACTAAATTCTCAGGCGAGCTTAAAAAGCATCCATTATACAGAAATGCTAAACATACACTATCAGCATTAACAATTACATCAAATGTAATGTATGGAAAGAAGACAGGAACAACTCCAGATGGAAGAAAGAAGGGTGAGCCACTTGCACCAGGAGCAAATCCAATGCATGGAAGAGATATAAATGGAGCGTTAGCATCACTAAACTCAGTAGCTAAGATACCATATAATGAAATCTGCCAAGATGGAGTTTCTAATACATTCTCAATTGTGCCAGATGCTCTTGGAAAAGATGAAGATCAAAAGATCAATAACTTAGTTGCAATATTAGATGGATATTTTGTTCAAGGAGCACATCATTTGAATGTTAATGTTCTTAACAGACAAACACTTATTGATGCAATGGAAAATCCAGATAAATATCCAACACTTACAATAAGAGTTTCAGGATATGCAGTTAACTTCAGCAGACTATCAAAAGAACAACAACTTGAAGTTATAAGCAGAACCTTCCATGAAAGCATTTAGCTCAGTTATAAGTTAAGAGTTAGTAGTTAAGAGTTAAGGATGAAACCCCCTTTGGGGGGATTTCTGAAATTATAGTTTTTTAGAAAAGCCAGCAGGTTTTTCATCCCTAACTTTATCTTTTAATGTATAACTAATAACTTTTAATTTAGCTAAGGACTTCGTTCCTAATTGTCCATAGGATACCTCAAAGGGTTAAACTGTAAAATGATTAAGTTGTATGTCATAAACTTGTCATTCGCAACGTATCACGTATTGAAGCTTATCCATAAGGTATGGTTTTTGTTTTATTAAATATATGAAAGGTGGGATTTAAATGGTAAAAGGAAACATTCATTCAATAGAAACAATGGGCCTTGTAGATGGACCTGGGATCAGGGTTGTAGTATTCTTTCAAGGCTGTGCATTAAGATGTAAATTTTGCCATAATCCTGATACCTGGGCTTGTAGTGGTGGGGAAGAATATACACCTGAAGAATTAGTTAAAAAAATTGAGAGATTTAAAACTTATTTTGCAAGCAGTGGTGGAGGAGTAACATTCTCTGGTGGAGAGCCTTTAAGGCAGCCTGAATTCCTTTTAGAAGTTTTAAGGTTATGCAAAATTAAAGGAATCCATACCTGTATTGATACAGCAGGATATGGATTTGGAAATTATGATAAAATATTAAAATATACAGATCTAGTATTGTTTGATATAAAACATTATACAAGAGAAGGTTATAAAAACATTACACTTATGGAGATAGATGAATCATTAAATTTTCTAGAGGCAATGAAAAGAAACAATACTAAGATGTGGATAAGACATGTTGTAGTTCCAGGATTAACGGATGAAGAAACGCATCTAAGAAGCCTTAAGGAATTTATAGATACAATACCTAATGTTGAAAAAGTGGAACTTTTGCCGTATCATATGTTAGGAGTAAATAAATACGAAGGCCTTGGAATAAAATATCCTTTAGAAGGTATAAAAGCTATGGATAAGGAACTAACAAAGAAATATCAAAAAGATATATTCAAATAAAAAAATAGACTATAGGAACGCTTATCTGGGTTCTTATAGTCTTTTTTTATTACATTCTAGTATAGATTATAACTATAGTTAAATTATCAATTTTTAGTTTTAAGTATAACCATAGAATTAAAATTGCTTAATATAATATATGCAAATACCATAGTTATTCAAGAACTGAAAAATTATCTTTGTTGAAAGAACAGATAGGACATACCCAATAATCTGGCAAATTTTCAAAATCTACGTGTGGATCAATTCCACCATCAGGATCTCCAAGTTCAGGGTCATAAATATATCCACATACTTCACAAACATATTTTTTCATTTTATCACCTCATTTATAATTTAAACAAGATTGAAACAAAACTTAATCAAAAGGATTTTATGATTTAAAGTTAAGAGTGTTAAAACCATGAATAACAAAGTTCTAAATTATAATATATTATATGTTTGTTTTATTAAGGTGTTAATGATAAAGAATATTAATTTGGATAACTATTATTTATTAAGAAGCTTACTAAAGTAGCCCTTTGGAAAATGTCCTTTCTTTAAGCCTTCTATAACAGTTAAATAAGTTGCAGCTGTATCAAATCTGGCATCATGATAATTTCCGCTACCTTCAAATAACTTTTCAGACGTTTCAGCAATTTGAGTGCTTGATATATTAAGCCAATCTATTACCTCAGATAATTTAGGGTTCTTAATTTCTCCATTAGCTTTTGGAATTTTACATATATCACGATAATAAGCCATAGTGCAGAAGACATTTTTAGGAGTGAAATCTTCCCCTAAAGATGAGAGCTCATGTTTTAAAAATCTAATATCAAAATTCACATTATGTCCTATTAGAAAATCAGCATTTATAAAATCATCAAGAAATTCTGGAACTAAATCTTCAAAATATTGTCCATTAGACAGATCATAAAGTTTTTCTAATGAAAAGCCATGAATTTCTTCAGCGGAAGGATCCATTTCTTCAACTGTGAAGAAGAAATTTTTCCCAGTAGTCACTTGAGGTTTTGCACTGGCATCAACTGTTATATAACTCAGCTGACATATACTGCCTGGCTTTATGCTGGTAGTTTCAGTATCAAAAAATAATAATTTCATTAAAGTGTACCTCCATTTTGTGAATAAGGCATTTAATAAAAGTAATTTTATTAAATGCAATAAAATAATAAATATATTCGTTATTAAGCTGTTAAACTTAATTATATAGTATTTACGAAAAAATTCAAATGAGTTATAATTAATAATGATTATTATTTAACAATATATTAAAAAAATTCTATTACAGGAAATTTGAAATAATAAATAATTAATTTATTACTTCAAATAATATACTATAGCGTGAAATTGAGGAGGAAGAGAAAATGATAGAAAGAAGACGTAAGATATCAGTGATAGGAGCAGGATTTGTTGGAGCAACAACTGCATATGCATTAATGAATAGTGGGATAGCTACTGAAATATGTTTGTTTGATATAAATATGGATAAAGCAATGGGGGAAGTTATGGATTTAGTCCATGGTACATCCTTTGTAAAACCAGTTAATATCTATGCTGGAAATATAGACGAAACTAAAGATTCGGATATAGTAGTAATTACAGCAGGAGCTGCTCAAAAAGAGGGTGAGACTAGATTAGATTTAATTGAAAAAAATTATAAGATATTTAAGGGATTTATCCCACAAATAGCAGCTGCAAGTCCAAATGCAATTTTATTAGTGGTATCAAATCCTTGTGATGTATTAGCTTATATAACTTATAAGTTATCAGGATTCCCTAAGGAAAGAGTTATTGCATCAGGTACTGTGCTTGATACTTCTAGATTGAAATATGTTATTGGAAAATACTTTAATGTAAATAATAATAATATTCATGCATATGTTTTAGGAGAGCATGGTGATAGTGAAGTTGTAAGCTGGAGCACATCAAGTATAGCAGGAGAGAGTTTTGAAGAATATGCTAAAAAATTCAATCTAGAATGGAATGATGATGTTAAAGAAGTAATTGAAAGTGATGTGAAAAATGCTGCTTATGAAATAATAAGCAGAAAAAATGCAACTTATTTTGCAGTAGCATTAGCAGTCAATAGAATTGTGGAAGCTATATTAAGAGATGAAAACACAATTTTAACAGTATCTTGTTTAATGCAAGGGGAATATGGAATAGATGATGTTTATTTAGCAGTACCAACTATTTTAAATAGCACTGGAGCTGTACGAATTGTTAATCCAATATTAAAGAATGAAGTGGAATTAAAGAAATTGAAGGAATCTGCTAAAGTATTAAAAGAGAATATACAAAAAGTTATGAGTAACAAGTGATAAGTTAAATATGAAGCTCAAAGAGAATTTCTGCTACCTAAATCTAGTATTTAGGTAGCAGAAATTTTTTAGCTTTTGGTTGAATTTCTGAAATATATATTTTTGAAAAGCCTGAAGGGTTTTCTTCATTTATCTTAATCAATTCCTTTAAAGCTTATTTCACCAGTAAGAACTGCTTTTTCTTTTCCAGCACTATCTTTGACAATAAGATCGCCTGAATCAGATAGAGAAACACAAGTAACAATTTCTTCGTTATTATATGTGATCAATTTAGCTTTTTTACCAAAAATATTAGAATGACTTCTACAAATTGATATTGTTTCACTAAGATCGAGATCATTTACAAATTTGCAGTAAAGTTTTTCAAAATTATTTAGAAAACTGGCGAGTATTTCGCTTCTTTTAAAGTCTTTATTAAATTGAATTTTTAAAGAAGTTGCTATAGGTTTTGTAATTTCATCAAAATCATTTTCGTTTATGTTTACATTCATTCCTATTCCTAAAACGAGATAATGAACAGTATCCATATCACATTTCATTTCTGCTAATATTCCGCAAAGTTTCTTTCCATTGAGAATAATATCATTTGGCCATTTTATATTTACATTAATATTGAAAGCTTTTAAAGTTTTATATATAGAAGCAGCGGCAATTTGAGTTATTTTAGGAGCCTCATTAGGAGGAAGTTTTGGTTTTAAAACAAGAGTAAACCATAATCCGCCATTTGGAGAAATCCATTTTCTGTTAAAACGGCCGCTCCCAAGGGTCTGCTTTTCAGCAATTATTATGCTTCCATCTTCAATGTTTTTTTGAGCAAGTTCTTTAGCTTTAACATTTGTGGAATCTATTTCATCAAAATAAAGTATATTTCGCCCTATTGTACTTGTTTTTATTAATGATAAAATTTCATTTTTATCTAACAAATCAGGAGAAGAGATTAATTTGTAGCCTTTATTTGAAATTCCTTCAATTATATATCCTTTTAACTTTAAATTTTTTATGTGCTTCCATATAGCGGTTCTTGAAACATTTAGAGTCGAACTAAGATATTCACCAGAAATATAATCAGTGGCATTTTTTAATTCATTTAAAATTTTATCTTCCATACGCGAGTACCTCCTGAAAATAATTATAACATAATGAAAGAATTAAAAGACAAAATTTAAGTTTGTATAGAACAAAATGCTGGAATAATGAAGTTATTGTAATATAAATCAAAATAATATATAATAAAAGCTGGTGTAATTTTTATAAATGCAAATAAAAAGTACGTGATACTATGTAATTTAAAATTTTTTTACTTATCTTCCTTTTAAAATGTATGTATGGAAAATTTGGAAAATAGAGATACTTTATTTTGGAAGAGATATTAAGTATAAGTAACATAGTCTATTACATAAGTTATTTAGATATTTGATTTTATTATAATATTCCAAAGAATAAAAAGGCATTTTTAGAGAGGGAATAAAATGGATACAAAAAAAAATAGAAAAAATAAATTAAAGACGAAAAAAGGAAAGAAAAAGATAAGAAGATTTTCAACTAAAACATTAGTTATATTTTTTGCATTTGAATTATTTTTTTCAGCGTGTACATTTCCTTTTATGATTTTATATGGACCATTTGAAAATGCAAAGTCTACATATGTTGGAGCTGCAATGACTTCAATGAGTCATCAGTTCTTGGTTAAATGGTTTATGTCTGATGAAAAAATAGCAGAAATTCAGGGACAGAATTCAGTTGAAACAAATGGAGAGAAAACGGATCTATCTCAAATAGAAATTCCAAAGGTTAAGGATAATACAATAGAAATACATACAATTGAAGGTAATTCAAAATATAATGGTTATTATATGATTGTAAAAGATCCAACCAGAGTTAAAATCGGAGTTACTTCAAAGCCAGGAGTAGAAGGAGAAACAACATCTCAAATTGCTGAAGAGAATGGCGCTATTGCAGCTATTAATGGAGGAGGATTCGTAGATCAATCTTCAACACAAGCATGGACTGGAAATGGTGGATTACCAACAGGCGTAGTTATGACAGATGGACAAGTTGTACATGATGATTTAGAAGGCAAGGAAACAACCTGTCTAGGTATAACTAAAGAAGGAAAAATGATGGTAGGGGACTATACAGTAAACGAGCTTAAGGAACAAGGAGTTCAAGAAGCTGTAAGTTTTACACCAGCTCTTATTATTGGTGGTAAAATGCTTACAATAAATGGGGATGGTGGATTTGGAATTGCTCCTAAGACTGCAATAGGACAAAGAAAAGATGGAGCAATAATACTCATGGTCATAGATGGTAGAGAAATAGGAAGTTTGGGTGCTACGGTAAAAGAAGTACAAGAAATTATGTATCAACTGGGTGCGGTTAATGCCATAAATTTAGATGGTGGTAAATCAACAACAATGTATTACGATGGTGATATTATAAATAAGCCATCAAATAGTATGGGTGAAAGAACTATTGCAACAGCAATTATTGTGAAATAAGGTGGGGACAGGTTATGAAGATGTTTAAAAAGATAATTGCATGGGCAATGTTATCTATAATACTACAAGTTGGTGTTTTATACTTTTTAAATAACGTTGTATTTAAACAGACATCAGAATTTAAAAGTTCCATGTTAGATTTAAAGAAGGATAATACAAAAGATATTACAGGAACTATTTCAAATACAGCAGAAAATATTAGTGTATCATATAATGGAAAATATTTAAGTTATAAGGAAGGCGATACCTTATACATTGAAGATGCTAAGACGGGAAAGAGTAATCAGGTTACAACAGAAGACAAAGGTACCATTATTTATTATGATTGGCTTCCAGAGAGGGATATATTAGTAATAGCAGAGAAGGTTGAAAAAGATAAAGAATCTAAGATTCAAATTATAACTTATGATGCAAGTAGTTCTTCAGAAACTCTTGTTAAAGAAGTATGTTCGTATCAAGAAAATATGAAAGTTAAAAAAATAAGTGCATCTGTTTTTACTGGAGTATATTATGTAGATATAGATAAAGGTGGATCAAAGGATGTTGTTTATAGGATAGATAGAAATAATGATATGCAACAAGTTAGTCTTAAGACTTATATTTTAGGTAATATACAAGTTATCCCACATGTAGACAGGTTGATATATGCGGATAAGATAAAAGGAACGTTTTATGTCACTTCACCTAATAAACAGTTAAATTTTAATTCTAATAAAAAACTAACTCTTTTAGGAATTGATAGAAATGATGTAGTATATATGGGAGAACTTAATGGCGATAAGATAGCAAGTATAACATATGGTAAGGTTGATGATGATACTTCGACGTGGAAGAAGGTTACGCTTGATTCAGTTGCAAATGCTGCTGACGTATATTTTAATAATAATAGTGAAATCTTGATTAATGATAATCTTAAAGGAAGCGTTAAAAACTTAACTACAGGAGATGAAGTTGAATACGAAGGAAAGCTTATTCAAATTAAAGAAGGTTTCATTGCTACTGTAGATAATAGTGGAAAATTAGTTTATAAAAATTTGAAATAGAACCTGCATAGTGAAGAGTATTCGAGTTTAATGTAATATTGAAGTTGAATACTCTTTATAGTTTTTACAGGAATATAGTGGCCATCTTAAATTAAAATTAGTTCATGAAATGAATTCAAAGTTGTGACATCTAGTTTTTTATGATATGATGATTGAAATAAACAATTGAGTTTTATGTTAGGCATATGAAAGAAAATAAGCAGGTGGGGTGATCTATTATTATTTTTTTGATAATGTCGTAAGTATAATCGGAAGATATAAGAGAAGGAGAAAGATATGAATTCAATATTTAATATGAGCAATGTAATATTTGATAAACTTATAATGATTCCTGGTATTATTATCGGTTTTACATTTCATGAATTTGCCCATGCATTTATAGCTGATAGATTGGGTGATAAAACACCAAGATTTCAAGGAAGATTAACTTTAAACCCAAGCTCGCATATTGATCCAATGGGATTTATTATGATTATAATTTTTGGATTTGGCTGGGCAAAGCCGGTGCAAGTTAACCCTTCAGCATACAAGAATTATCGTAGTGATGATTTAAAGGTAAGTTTAGCTGGACCGATTACTAATTTCTTAATAGCTATAATAATGGCTATAGTATTGGGAATTTATATGAAACTTGGATATGGAATCATACCAAATGCACTATATAATGTATTAGGGCAAATGATAGGTGCTGCAATTACTGTTAATGTTGGACTAGGTTTATTTAATTTATTGCCTATACCGCCTTTAGATGGTTTTAGTATTTTAAGAAATTTAAGCCCAAAAACTTTTTATAGATATGAGCAAAGTTTTTATCAATATCAAATTATTATAATGCTATTTATTTTATATTTTGGAGGGAGAATACTTTCAATTCCTCAAAGTATTATTGTAAATGGATTGTTAAAACTTATGCGTATGGTAGTTAATATCTTCTAATGATGCGTAAGCACTTAAAAAGTTATAATATAAATATATATTGACAAGATTTCACATAAATTATACAATGTATAATAATTTATATTAAAAAATTCTATGAAGAGGAAAGTAGTTTGATTGATTCCTTTAAGCGCATGAGAAATAGATTGGAAGATTAACATTCTGTTTTGATTATGCTTCAGCGAATAGAGATTTGGTGTAAGCTCTATGGACAGATTAAATGAAGAGAGCCTTGGAGAAATCACCTGAAATTAATATATGAAAATGACTTTCTTAGCACTTTGTAAGTGAAGATTAATTATTTTAATATTAAGTAGTAGGGTCGATCGCAGTGAAGATTGCGTTAAAAATTACGAGAGATATTTTATTTATATAAAATATAATTAGAGTGGTACCGCGGATTATCCGTCTCTTTGTCTAAAGAGATGGATTTTTTTGTTGTAATTTTATTGAAGATTGTGATTCTATCTAAGATTAAAAAATGAGGAGGGTATTTATGAATTATAAAAATAAGATTGCAGAATTAATAAAAACTCAGGTGGAATTAGAGATTGAAGACATCGAAAATTTAATTGAAATACCGCCAAAATCTGAAATGGGAGATTATGCTTTTCCTTGTTTCAAATTATCAAAAGTCATGAAGAAAGCTCCTAATGTTATAGCAAAAGAACTTAAAGAATTGATTTTGGCAGAAGGCTTTGAAAAAATTGAAAACCTAGGGCCATATCTTAACTTTTTTGTTAATAAGGGAATATTTGCAGAGAGTATAATTAATAAAATTTTAAATGAAGGTGATGAGTTTGGAACATCGAATGTTGGGGTAGGAAGGACTGTATGCGTTGAATACTCTTCTCCTAATATAGCTAAACCTTTTCATGTAGGACATTTATCTACTACAGTTATAGGTAATTCTTTATATAAGATGTTTAAGAAAGAAGGATACAATGTAGTTGGAATAAATCATTTAGGTGATTGGGGAACACAATTTGGAAAACAGATATCAGCTTATGATAGATGGGTAGATGAAGAGGCACTAAATAAGAATCCAATTGATGAACTTTTAAGAATATACGTTAAATTTCATGAAGAAGCTGAGAAAGATCCAACTCTTGAAGAAGAGGCAAGAGCTAATTTTAAAGCTTTGGAAAATGGTGATGAAAAAGCAATAGCTCTTTGGAATAAGTTTAGAGAATTGAGCCTAAAAGAATTTGAGAGAGTATATGATATTTTAGAAATTAAATTTGATTCTTTAGCAGGTGAGGCGTTTTACAATGATAAGATGGACATTGTTGTGAAGGAATTAAAGGAAAAAGGCCTTCTTGTAGAAAGTAATGGTGCTCAAGTTGTTATGTTAGAAGAATATAATATGCCTCCATGTATAGTGCTTAAAGGGGATGGCGCATCAATATATGCAACAAGAGATTTGGCAGCAGCTATGTATAGAAAGAAAACTTATGACTTTTACAAATGTATTTATGTAGTTGGGAATCCACAAGCTCTACATTTTAAACAAGTATTTAAGGTGCTAGAGCTTGCAGGTCATGAATGGGCTAAAGACTGTGTACATGTAGGATTTGGGTTGGTTAAATTTGCAGATAAAAAACTTTCAACAAGGAATGGATCAGTTATCTTGCTTGATGATTTACTTCGTGAAGCTGTTACTAAGACAAGAGAAATAATAAATGAAAAGAATCCAAACCTTAATAATAAAGATGAGGCTGCAAAGAAAATAGGCGTTGGAGCAGTAAAGTTTATGTATCTTAAAAATTCAAGGGATAAAGATATAGTTTTTGATTGGAAAGAAATATTATCTTTCGATGGAGAAACTGGTCCATATGTTCAATATTCATATGCTAGAGGGAATAGCATATTAAATAAAGGAAACAAATGTACTGAAACTCCAAGCTACAGTAAATTATGTTCAAAAGAAGAATTTGAATTGGTTAAGCTTATAGCAGGATTTAATGATGTGATAGTCTTAGCATTAGATAAATTGGAACCATCAACATTAGCAAGATATATAGTAGAAGTTTCAAAGGCTTTTAACAAATTCTATAATGCTCATTCAGTACTGAATTTAGAAGATGAAAAGCTAAAAGCAGCGAGATTAAATTTAGTAAAAGCAACATTACAAGTTATAAAGAATGGTTTGGATTTGCTTGGGATTGATATAGTGGAAGAAATGTAAAAGCTATACTTTATTTGTTTGAGATGTATATAATTAGCTATAAAATTATATTTTCACCAAGTATAATAAATACTATAAGATAGTAAAAATATTAGTAGGAGAGTTTTTATGGAAGAATTTTTTGAGTTGATTAATAAGCGGCAGAGCTGCAGAAAATACTTAGATAAATATGTTGAAAAAGAAAAATTAATTAAGTGCATTGAAGCAGCAAGAATAGCACCATCTGCATGCAATAGCCAGCCATGGCATTTTACAGTGGTAAATAACAAAGAGTTAGCTGCAAAAGTAGCTCTTTGCCTTCGGGATAAGATTATGAATAAATTTACTAGTGAGTGTTCAGCATTTATTGTAGTTGTAGAAGAGAGTGGAAATTTAACTTCACGTGCAGGAGCTTTAATAAAGCAGCAGGATTATAGATCTGTTGATATTGGAATAGCAGCAGAACATATATGCCTTGCAGCAGCAGCACAGGAATTAGGTACCTGCATTTTAGGATGGTTTAATGAAAAGGAATTAAAAAAACTTTTAAATATCAGCAAACTAAAAAGAATTAAATTAGTAATAGCTATAGGTTATCCAAAAGATGATAATATACGGAATAAGGTAAGAAAAAATATAAATGAAATTTCAACTTTTATAGAATAAGTATTAAGAATTTAAAAAACACTATCAATGAAGGTAAAATTGATAGTGTTTTATTAGTATACAGGAAATTATATAATTTTTGCAGGGGAGAAAACTAATTTAAGGTAATTAGCAATTGATAATTTATATAAACTTTATTATCATATTGCTAATTTAGATTATAAATCTTTAGTTGTCTATTTAGAAATAATAGCAGTTTATCATTGAAATTTATATAAAGAAGAAAAGATTACAGCTTTTTGAAAAATATATATGGGATGCGATTTATTTAGTTTGTACTGCATAAAGATTTGTACCTTATTTAAGCTTTTCTGAATTAAAAAAATAAAGTATAATGAAATAAGTAAAAAAGGATGTGAGATAATGTCAAATATAGGTGCTTTTTTTGATTTAGATGGTACTTTGTACAGAGAAGGTTTGATTACAGAAGTGTTTAAAAAAATGGTCAAATATGAGATTATCGGATCCGAAAGATGGTATAATGATTTGAGGCCATATTTCATGAAATGGGACAAAAGGCAGGGAGATTATGATAATTATCTATTAAAGATGATAGATATATATGTTGAGTCTATTAAGGGCTTAGAAAAGCATCAAATGGAGTATATAGCAAAAAAAGTTGTAGAACAAAAAGGTGATAGAGTATATACTTTTACGAGAGATAGAATAAAATGGCACCAGGTTAATAATCACACTTTAATAATAATATCAGGATCACCTTCAGAACTTGTAGGTGAAATGGCAAAAAAATATAAGTTTACAGATTACATAGGTGCAAAATATACTATAGATAAGGATAATATATATACAGGGGATGTTATTCCCATGTGGGATAGTAAAAGTAAAGAAAAAGCAATAAATGATTTTGTTAAAAGATATGATATAGATTTAAATGAAAGTTATGCATACGGAGATACAGCAGGAGATTATACCATGTTTAAGAGTGTAAAGCATCCCTATTGTATGAATCCAACCAAAGAACTATTGCAAAAAGTATTAAAAGACAGAGAACTTATAAAGAATGTAAATGTTGTGGTTGAAAGAAAGGATGTAATATATAACTTGGATATTGAAGATATACAATTCTTATAGGAAAGAGTGATACTGTGATTATTCGTGAAAACAAGGTAAAAGTAGAGGAGTATATGGACGAGTTTATGATGAAGTCTCAGGATAAGGAATATAATCCAGAAGAAATTATTTTCTTTGATCTTGAGCATTATGTTTATAAAAAGCCCAAATGCATTGGAGTATTTGGAGCGTGTGAATATGATAAGAAAAAAAACAATATCCTAGTTACTCAATATATGATTGAAGATAGAGATGAGGCAACGAATATACTATATCTTGCCAAAGACTATTTTATGAGAATGAAACAAAAAGGAAAAAAGGCAATAATCACTTTTTCAGGTAATAATGATTTCACAGTCATTAACTATTTATTCAAAGAAAATGGAATATATTATGATTTTGATGAGGAATTTGATTCGATTGATATTCAAAAAGAATATGAAAAAAATAAGAAATTATCAATAGGACTTAAGAAGTTAGAAAAAGTTTTTGATATTGTAAGAGAAGGAGAAGTAATCAGCGGTTCTAATTTAGCAAAAACCTTTCATAAGGTTATGAAAGATAAAAATTACTTTAAAAGAATGCCAGAAGAAAAGATAGAAAAAATACTTCTTTATAATGAGCAGGATGTCATAAACTTATATTATATTTATGTTAATTGGAAAAAATATATGTTTGAAGAGAATATAGAGCCTGAAGAATTTGAGGAAGAGATAGAGGAAGAATTAGAAGAAGAATTAGATGATTCAGAGGAATCTGTAGAAAAAGAAGATCAAATAGATAATGATTTGAATTAAGTATTAATTGTTTAGTAGAAAATAATAAGAAATTAATATAAAATAATGAATAAGTTAGAAGTTGTTAATGTTTTAGTGTGAGCTTTAAAAATTAATATGTTTATATGACAAGGTTGGAGATCTAAATGAAGATTCCCAACCTTTATTTGATTGCTGATTAATATTATTTTGATGAAATGAAATTTTTTTACTTTTTATTAACTACTGTTATTTTAGAACCATCGGAGGAAATTAGCACGGTACCATCTGTATCAGTTCTATAAGTTTTTATATTATGTATACTCAGAAGTTTTAGAGTATCTTTATTTGGATGATTATAAATATTATCTTTACCTACAGAAATTACCGCAATCGATGGATTGACTTTGTTTAAAAAATCACTACTGGTAGATGTCGATGAACCATGGTGGCCAACTTTGAGCACATCAGCACTAATATCACCATTATTATCTAAAATTTCTTTTTCTACATCTTTTTGAGCATCCCCTGTAAATAGAAAAGAGGTATTGCCATATTGGATCTTTATAACTGGTGAATAGTTGTTTAAATCTTCGTAGGAATCTCTGCAAGGAGAGAATACTGTAACTTGTGTATTTGGACCCAGATCGATGGAGTCGGTATCCTTTTTTATTACATTTATTTTTAAATTTTTATCTTTTAAAGCTTCTATCATTTCTTCAAAGGTTTTTGTTGTAGATTGAACTTTAGGTGCATAAAATTTTAATATATCATAATTTTTTATTACATCAGTCATATTGCCGATATGATCTTCATGGGGATGAGTTGCTATTACGTAATCTAATTTATCTAGATTTAAGGAAGATAAATATCTATTAAATTTCTTTTTATCGGATTTAGGTCCTGAGTCTATTAACAAATTTTTATTGTTTATTTGAACAAGTATAGAATCTCCTTGACCAACGTCTATGAAATGTACCAGCATTGTTTTAGAATCTATTTTGTTATATTTATTGAAATTTCCTGCATGGAAATTATAACCTGCTATAATGCTAGAAAGCAGTAATATAGATAAAAAAATGAGCAATTTATTTTTCTTTATTTTAGTTTTTAGATTCATAAAATTAAAAAGTTCTCCTTGAGTATATAATTTTTTATAATTATTGTATCATTTTAGGAATAATATGGAAATAAAAAATAATTTATTTCTTAATATTTTTTATATTTAACAGTAAATAGTATACATATTAAACACGAACAAAATAAAAAAAATAGACTAAAATATTCACATATTGTTGCTTGAATACTTGTGTTTATATAATTTTGAAAATTTAAATATATATATTATTCAGGAAAAATAAATATAAAAGTTTATATCAAATACATTTTTACTTGATGTATAAATTTTAAAAATGAAGAAAAGTAAGGTTGAATATTGCAAAAAGTGTGATATAATTATTTCAATGTGCAATATTTAAAGAAAAATATGCAATATTTTAGTTTAGAAAAATTCATATGGGGGGCAATGATATGAAAAAAGAATTTTCCATGAGCAATGATAAAGTTATGATTAACTTCACAGCAAAGTATTGTAATAATTTTGAAGCTATATTAGAAAGTGATGGATTTAGACGAATTTTAGAGGTTTATTTACGAAGAGCTAAAAAGAAAAATTCTATAGCTTATAGATACTTAAATAATTCATTAGATACAGATAGCCTTATAGATATTAGAAAAGATTTAACAGTAGTAATAAAATATTTAACAGTTATGAGTACTAAAGAAGTTATGGAAGTTAATGCAGCATACTCGAAATTATTGGAGGATCCAGATAAATTCATTGTATTCATAGAAGATTTCTATTTATTCTGGAGAAGACTTGAAAGATATACTATAGTTCATAGATATAGGGTGCAGCAGGGACTTGCAGCAGCAAGTTTTACAGAAGCAAATGCAAATTTTTCTACTCTTATATTGCAATTATATAGAAAGATTGAAGAAAATGTTGTAGGATATCAACCAAAGGTTTATAGACAAATACCAGCAGGCGGAAATGCTTGTATTATGATTCATGAGATGGAATGGGTAAGGCCGAATGGTTATGAAGCATTAGAAGAGATTCCATTTATAGATCATATTCTTTTAGAAACACCATTTATAACTTATCCAAAGAAAAATACCAGAGATGGTATGTTTACTGAGATAAAGTATAACCCATTGAAATATGCTCAAATAAACAAAGAGCATTGGTTCTGTTATCCAGCTAAAATAGGAGGATTACTTACTTTTATTTATTTCCACAGAGATTTTATGGAACATGGTATAACTTTATGTAATTTGTTTGAAATGGCAAGAAGTGAAGAAACAAGAGGAAGAAAACCAGATATTATCTATGTATATGGAGCTAAAGATGAAGATGATGAATTAAAGACAGTATTTTTTGATGATGTTAAAAATGATATAATGCTTGGATATGTAAGTCATTCAGAAAAAATTGATTATTTTGGATACCTTAAAAAGATGACATTAACTTTATATAATTTAATCATGATTAAGAGAGAATTTCTTCCAATACATGGTTCCATGGTTAACATTGTGCTAAAGAGTGGAAACGAGGCTAATGTTGTTATTATGGGAGATAGCGGTGCAGGTAAATCAGAAAGTTTAGAAGCATTTAGGAGTTTAAGTGAAGATTATATTTCTGATATGACAATTATTTTCGATGATATGGGTACCTTTAAAATAGAAGATGGTATTATAAAAGGATATGGAACTGAAATTGGTGCTTTTGTCAGACTAGATGATTTAGATCAGGGGTATGCATTTAAAGAAATGGACAGGAGCATATTTATGAATCCTGATAAAGTAAATGCAAGATTGGTTGTTCCAGTGGCATCATATAAGGAGATAACAAAAGGCTATCCAGTAGATTTCTTTTTCTATGCCAATAATTATGAGGGGGCAGGAGAAGGAGAGAGATACCTGAATTATTTTAAGACACCAGAGGAAGCAATAAAAGTGTTTAAAGCTGGAGCGAGAATGGCAAAAGGAACAACTACTGAAGAGGGACTTGTAGAATCATTTTTTGCAAATCCATTTGGACCAGCACAAAAGCAGGATGAGACTAATATGCTTATTGATAAATATTTCGATATTATGTTTGAAACAAAGCAAGTTAAAGTTGGACAGATAAGAACCTGCTTAGGGGTAAAGGGCCAAGAAAAAGAAGGACCAAGAAATGCAGCAATAGAATTATTTGATGAAATAAAGAAACTAAAATAGAATATATATAATTGAATTAAAAAAGGATTAAGATAATGGAAAGCTTAATCCTTTTTTAATTTATCTTTCAAAGATTTTAATATACTAGTTAATTGCTTAGAAGAAATATTTCTTCTTAAATACTTATTATTTATATTGAATTTAAATTTATTAAAAATAGATTCAAAGGTTCTCATTTTATCTATAGCTTTTTCTTTTGTAAAACTAAATAATATGCTGGGCTTGTCTAATAAAAAGTTAACTTGTACAAATTGAAAACTATAGGATAATTTTTCGAATTCTATTAAAGAAGCCAGTGTAAAACAAAAATCAATAATAAAATAAATTAAAATTATTGAAATCAATATATCGCTAAATGCTATAGAAATGTGATTAACAATCCTATTAACGACCGGATGTATTATTTTAATTATTACGACCTCGCCAATTCCCCAAAGTAAAGAATATGGTACACAGACTCTTCCATGTAAATTTAGTGGATCCTCAGTATAATCCCACCATTTAGTTTTGAATGTTTTTTCTAACACATATCCCGTGATATACTCTAAAACTGATGTGAAAAAGGCAGCTAGGAAAAATAATGTAAATATATTATTTTTATAGCCATTAAGAAAAGTTATGAGAAATAAGACACCAAAACCATATATTGGGCAAAATGGACCGTATAGAAATCCACGATTGACAAATCTATGTTCAATTTTAAAATAATATATAACTTCGAGACACCAGCCAGCAAAAGAATAAAATGTAAAGAAATATATTAAATTATAAAAATTAAAATTAAAATTTAAATGTAAATTATGCATCGTGCTCAAATACATGCTTACCTCCCAGTAAAAAATAATAAGTATTTATAGTTTATTATATTATATATCAAATTGTGCACAAAAAATATTAATTTAAAATTAAAAATTCCTTATAACATATTTAAGAAATCCTTAATGAAAGATTCTCTGTACGTTAAAGGAATTTTTAATGTAAATAATATTTAGAATGTATTAAACATTATTAATAACTAATGAGCCCTTTCTTTCATGAAGAAAGAAATAGAATATATACTGGCGATTCCAACTAAAGAATAAATTATTCTAGATAGTAGAGATAAGGTTCCAAAAATTGAATCTACTAAATTAAATTGGAAAAGTCCAACTAAACCCCAGTTTATACCACCTATAATTACTAATATAAGTACAATAGTATCTAAAAGTTTCATATATGAACACTCCTTATTTATAATATATAGGTAGTATGTATATAAAAAGATATTTTTATTCTATAAATTCAATAAAATTTTTATAGTGTTATATTTCTATCTATAGGTTGAGATAAAGAAACAAAGGTGTCTGTTCTTTGTATTCCAGCAATGTTGTTTATCTTATTAAGTAGAACATCTTGCAAGTCTGAAATATTGCTGCAGACTACTTTAGCAAACATAGAATAATCACCAGTAGTTAGATGTAATTCTACGACCTCTTTTATAGTTGCCATTTGATCAAAGACAGAATTGAAAGAAGAGGTTTGATCAACATATATTCCAACAAAACAACAAACATCATAACCTAACTTAGGAAGATTTAAAATTATCCTTGAACCTTTTATTATACCTAAGTCTTCCATCTTTTTCATTCTTACGTGTATAGTACCGCCACTTACATGGCATATTCTTGCGATTTCTAAATATGGAGTTCTACAATCTTTTATTAATAAGTCTAGTATCTGTAAATCTAATTCATCTAAATGGTTGTTTGAGATTAAATTCATTATATCACCTCATAATATTCTTATAATGTACTTTTTTTATTTTATCAAATTTGAAGGAGAAATTAAAGATAAAACTATAAAATTGTAAAAAAAAAAAATATAATATTGATATTTTAATAAAATTTATTGAATTTAAATACGGCTCTATACTAATATAATTATTATAGAGCAAAATGAGTGCTTGATAATAGTTTACATATAAATTATTATTAACCATATAGACATTTTTATAGGAGGATATGTGGATAGATGAATATTTTAACTACAGTTATTTTATTTGTATTAATGCTTGCTGTTATATTGGGAGCTAATATAGTGTGCAGAAAATATATATTTAACAAAGTACGTATAAATAAGTGGATTCCTTTAGCAATAGCAGCAGCATTTCTAATAATTCAAATACTTATAGGAACAACTAATATATATGTTTCAACTGGACTATCAATTTTAACAGTTTTATTTTTCTTATGGTACATGGATATAATACAAACTGGCGGACCTAAGAAGAAGGGGAAACAAATAACAATTAAGCCAAAAGCTAAACCTAATAGAGTTAAGAAAAACAAATAAATTAAACATATTGATTTAAAATAACAAGTCAAATGAAAAATCTTTGACTTGTTATTTTTATGAACGTAGAAGAGATTATAGGCGTAACTTATGTTACAGGATATAAAGACTTCTAGTTTCTAAAGATAGGGGAACTTATGGCAATTTTATTATTATCTAAGAGTATTTTAATTACATACCAAAGTTCAGTTTCAAGAGGCTCGTGATTATATAGATACTTTACTTTATTTAGATTTAAATTAGATACTTTTTTTATTACTGTTCCTTGAGCAGAGATGATATGAATTTCTAATATTTTATGCGCTGTATCGCTTGCAAATATTGTGAATTGAAGAGTTTCATCTTCAAGTGGAATTATATCACCCATGAAGCTGTTATTTATTGTAAAGTACATAGTTAAAGTTTTCGATTCAGTTGAATACGTGTGACGATTCCTAAAAGCATTAATTAGAGAAGCTGTTGATAACTCTTCTGTGATTATACAGGTTAGGTTTTCATCATCACCAAAATTTAGCCTGTGATTATCTTGACCATTTATTGCACCAAGCTTCCAATTGCTGTCAAGTAAATGATAATAATATTTTTCATATCTTAAGTATTTGTTTGGGTAGGAACCATTTCCGACCTCTATTGAAGTTATTAGTTTGTTTAAGATAGGATTATGTTCTAAATATGCAATTGTTTTATGTGGATGGTTAATTGAAATGAATGCATTAGGATTGTTAAGCATCCAAAGAATCAACAATTGCAGATTATTTACAGTTCCTGTGAAAAATCTATTTGAGTTTACGATATTAATATCTCCAAAGGGGCTAGTCTTACTCTCAAAACCTATTACAGCTAAAAAATTTTCATGTCTTTTATTATAACGTGCAGCTAAATATTTAGCTGTATCCCATTTACTTAACTCATTTCCTTTTAAGCGTATATTCTTAGTTAGATAATTATTGTGATCTGTTAAGATTAAGAAATCAAGTCCATTATGCCTTGCATAATCAAAAGCTTCAATAGGAGTACCTTGTCCAGTAGAAAAACCACAATGAGCATGAGGAATGCCATAGTAAAAATTTAATTCATCAATATCAAGCTTATCGTTAAGGGATTTTCTTTTACCCAATAATAAAACCTCTAAAAATTATTATATTATATATTATTAGGTAAGAGGTTAAAATAATGACAACAACTCAATGTAATGTTAAAATAACTTTAGGATTTATGGTACGATAAAAAATAATTGATCAGTGTAATATAATTATACATTATTTTTCATGTATATAATGGAGTGATAGCAATGATAAAGAGATATAAAAATAAGGAACCAAATTTGGATAATACATTGTACATATCAGAAACATCAGTGGTCATAGGAGATGTAACTATTAAAAAGAATGCAAGCATATGGTTTGGAGCTGTATTAAGAGGGGATGAGGCACCTATAGTAGTTGGTGAAAATACAAATATTCAAGATAATTGTGTGATACATGCTGATGAGGGGAATAATGTAATCATTGGAGAGGGATGTACTATAGGACATGGCGCTATAATACATGGCTGTAATATTAAGAATAATGTGCTGGTTGGAATGGGAGCAATAATATTAAATGGTGCTAAAATTGGTAATGATACAATTATAGGAGCGGGAAGCCTAGTAACTCAAAATAAAGAATTTGAAGATGGAGTATTAATTTTTGGAAATCCTGCAAAAGTAGTAAGAAAATTAACGGAAGAAGAAATTGAAGAAAATAAAAAAGCATGTCTAATTTATTTAAAAGCAAGTAAAGAGTATAAATAGAACAAAACAAGTATATTTGCTTAAATAAGAAAATTAATATAAAATATTTTCTTTAAGGTTAAAAAGATAACAAACAAATATAATTTTAGATTAAAAGATAAAAACAAATATAATGCAGACGAAAGTCATTTAGATTAATGGAGGAAATGAAATGATAGCAGTAGGTCAATATGATACCTTAAAAGTAAGTAAGAAAGTAGAATTCGGATATTATCTTGAAGATAGGTTTGGAGATGAAGTACTACTTCCTAATAGTGCAGCAAAAGGACATGAAATAAAAGAAGGCGATAAGTTAGAAGTATTTATATATAGAGATTCAAAGGATAGGTTGATTTCTACTTTAAAAAAGCCATTATTAACAGTTGGGCAAATTGGTTACCTAGAAGTTGTAAGCCAAAATGATATTGGAGCTTTTGTAAATTTTGGACTTGAAAGAGATTTATTTGTTCCTTTAAAAGAACAGAACTTTAAGCTTAAAGACGGGAAAAAATATTTGTTTTACATGTATGTAGATAAAACTGATAGATTAGCTGCAACAACAAGAATACATCCATATTTAGATATTGCAGAAGAAGGAAAATATAAGATTTCAGATGAGGTAAGTGCAATAGTATATGAAACAAATGAAAATGGAACTTTAAATGTAGCTATAAATGGTGAGTATAGAGGACTAATATTAACTAATGAGCATTTTGATTATATATATCCAGGACAGGAAATAAAGGCAAGAGTTAAGAGAATCTATGAAGATGGAACTATTGGAATAACAACTAGAAAGAAAAGATTAGAAGCGCGAAGTGAGTTAAGCGAAACAATACTTAAATTCTTAAGAGAAAATGGAGGATTTATGCCATTTAATGATAAGTCTTCACCTGAAGATATAAAGAATCAATTTAATACAAGTAAAAATTATTTTAAGATGACGCTTGGTGGATTAATGAAAGAAAAATTAATAACACAAGATAAAGAAGGAACAAGACTTTTATAAGTCACAAGAAATGTACAGCCTATATATTGCAGATGACAGGTTTTGTTAAGAAAGTTTTCAATTAGTTAAGAGTTAAAAATTATAAGTTAAGAGCTTGAATGAAGAAAAGCTGCTAGCTTTTCAAAAATTACAATTTTTAGAAATTACTATAAGGATTTCATCCTCAACTCATAACTCTTAACTGTTTTAATCCTTAATAAAAAAATATACTCACATATAGTAAGTATATTTTACAGTATCTTTTACAATATTATTGTACGTCTTTTGAGATTCTTGTTCTAAATAATAGATTTTTCAGGCTTTTCCAATTAAATGGTATTAGTGGGAAGAAATATTTATCTCCAGCTATTGTTTTTGTACTTGCCATGACGATTAGTATAAATATAATTCCACCTATAAATCCCCAGAATCCAAAAAAACCACAAAGTATTAATAGAATCATCCTTGCAAATTTTAAAGCAAAATTCATTTCTATACTAGGCTGAGTGAAATCTCCAAGTGTAACTATAGACATATATAATATAGATTGAGGAATAAACCAGCCTGTTTTTATTGCATATTCACCAAGGATTAAACCTCCAATTAAAGACATTGCACTTCCAAGTGGACTTGGAGTGTTTAAGCCTGCTAGTTTTAATACATCTACAGCAAATTCTAAAAGAATAAATTGATATAGTATTGGAATAGCAAAGTAATCTTGCGGCTTCAAAAAATCAAAAAAAGCTGGAGCAAAGATATTACCATTTACAAAAAGTAAGTAACATGGAGTTATTAATATTGTTGCAAGCATTACTAAATTCCTGACTATCCTCAAATAGTTTCCTGTAAATATAGGAAAATAATAATCATTTATATCTTGCAAGAAATCAAAAACTCCAGTTGGAAGAATCATGATATTTGGAGAATTATCTACAATGATTGCTATTTTTCCTTCAACTATATGAGCAGCAGCTATATCAGGTCTTTCGGTATATCTTACCTTTGGTAAAGGATTAAGCCAGTTTCTCCTGCACATCACATCAATTAAGCTTTGATCACCAAGAGTTAAGGCTTTTATATCTATCTTTGATAAACTGTCAACTATTAGATCGTGAGCTTTAGTATCTGCAACCCCATCTATATATGCAAGGCAGACGTCTGTCTGTGATACGTCACCAATTTGATGTATTTCGCAAACTAATCTAGGATCACGTATTCTCCTTCGAAGAAAAGCAGTATTAAATACTAATTTTTCAATAAAACCATCTCTTCCGCCTCTTAAGGTTTTTTCTTTTTCTGGTTTTGATGAATCTGCACCAGGATAAGTACGTAAATCCAGGATTGCAAATGCAGGATATCCATCAACATATAATATTGTTTGACCTGTTAATAGAGATAATATGACCTTATCAAGATCACTCTCACTTTCGACAGATACATGGTGAATTTCATTATTCATAAAATCATCAAATGTTTTATATGAATTCATAGTTTCTGGAGATATCCTGAAAAAGGACTTTAATATATCTTCCATTATATTATCTTTTATAAATCCATTTAAAAAATACAAAACAGAATTTCGTCCGGCTACTACAAATTTTCTTTCGACAATATCAAAACTTTTATCTATTGCTAAATGTGAATGAATTAATTGAATAGTTTCGTTGAAATTAGATGAGACATTCAAATTATAAAACCTTCTCTCTTTAATAAAATAATAATCTATATAAAAAATATTTATTCAAGCTATTTCAATATGCCTTATAGAGGTAGTATGGCATATTAAAACGAATAGTATTCACAATTATTTTCTTTAATATAAAAGGAAATAAGGCACATGAAAGTTATTAAAATAAGAGAGAGTTTGGCACAACATATAAATTAAGTCATATTTTAATAATATAGGACATATGATAATTCACTAATCCACGTGGACTTGTTATTATTTGAATATGTCTAGATACTAATTAGAAGGTGAAATAAATGTGTGGTATTGCTGGAATTGTAAATTTTAAAGAAAATATAGTACAAGATAAGGGTATTTTGGAAAAAATGATAAAAACCTTGGAGAAAAGAGGACCAGACGCTAAAGGATATTATATTTCTCCTAATGTTTTATTAGGACATAGAAGATTGATTGTAGTTGATCCAAAGGGCGGCATACAGCCAATGACTAAAACATTTCAAGGTAAGAAATATACATTAGTTTATAATGGTGAGCTGTATAATACAGAGGATTTAAGAAAAGAATTAAAAAACGAGGGATTTGCTTTTGATTCTTATTCTGATACTGAAGTATTACTTACATCATACATTTGCTGGGGAAAAGAATGTATTAATAAATTGATTGGTATTTTTGCCTTTGGCATATTTGATGAGGATAGAAAAGAAGTATTTTTAGCTAGAGATCAAATGGGTGTTAAGCCCCTATTTTATACCATGAATAATAATACTCTTGTTTTTGGTTCGGAAATAAAGACTATTTTAGCAGATCCAAGAATAAAAAGAGAAGTTGATATAGAGGGGTTAACTGAGATATTTGGACTTGGACCAGCAACTATTCCGGGAAGCGGAGTATATAAGAATATTAAGGAAGTGGCACCTGCAAATTGTCTTTTGATTTCAGGAGATAACAGTATAAAAAAATGGGAATACTGGAGCGTTAAAGCAGAGGAATGCACAGAAACAGCAGAGGAAGCTATAGAGCATACAAGAGAATTATTAATAGATGCTATAAATAGGCAATTAGTAGGAGATGTACCGCTTTGTACATTTTTATCTGGGGGCTTGGATTCATCTGCTATTTCAGCAATTGCAGGAAAAGAATTTAAGAGGCAAGGCAAAAAGTTAACAACTTACTCGATAGATTATGAAGATAATGATAAATATTTTAAGTCATCATTATTTCAACCTACTTCAGATGAAGTTTATGCAGAGATGATGGCTAAGTTTATTGGCAGTGATCATAGAAAAGTAGTTTTAAACCATTTAGATTTGGCACTAGCATTAAAAGAAGCAGTGATATCAAGGGACTTACCTGGAATGGCAGATGTAGATTCCTCTTTATTGCTATTTTGCAAAGAGATACGCAAAGATTTTGTAGTCGGCCTTTCGGGTGAGTGTGCTGATGAAATCTTTGGGGGATATCCATGGTTTACTAGAGATGAAATGTTTTATTTAGATACTTTCCCATGGGCAAGGTTTGTTAATGATAGAAAGGCTATAGTAAATAAAGATTTAAAGGGAATGAAATTAGAAGAGCTAGTTAGAACTCAATATGAAAAATCACTAAGTAAAGTGCCTCATCTTGATAATGAGAGTAAAAGAGATTATAGAATGAAAGAAATATCTTATTTAAATTTAAAATGGTTTATGGTAAATCTTCTTAATAGAAAAGACAGAGTCAGCATGAGAAATAGTTTAGAGGTAAGAGTTCCATTTGCAGATATAAGATTAGTTGAATATGCTTTTAATTTGCCAGCAGAGATAAAATTATATAAAGGTAGAGAAAAAGGCTTGCTTAGAGCTGCACTTGAAGGAATACTTCCTGAAGAAATCGTATATAGAAAAAAGAGTCCATATCCGAAGACTCATAATCCAGTTTATACAGATATAGTATGTAAAATGATAACAGATATTTTAGATAAAAAATCATCACCAATTCATGATATTATTGATGACAAGGTAGTTAGAGAGATAATTGAAACTAGAGGGGATTCTTATAAGGTTCCATGGTATGGACAACTAATGACAGGGCCACAATTACTGGCATATTTAATTCAGATAAATATTTGGCTTGAAGAGTATAATGTAAATTTGTTAATTTAGGCACATGAAAATAGGCTGGTAGATGGACTTGTTATTTATTTGACAGTGCCTTAAATGTGAAAATAAACGGCTAAAAGTAGATATATAATTAACTATCTTCATTAAACTTTTTGTGTGAGACTATATAAGAAATCACATGCATATTTGTGCAATAGGAATCTAAGTTTCATAAGTCCTATGGAATAAATATGTATGTGATTTCATTTAATCATAACATAAGCGTAAGTTTAAAATTGTTTATTTATAGCTACATTTTTAATTGTTGTAGTTGAATTTTATAGAAATTTCCTTGATTTCACCTTTGGAATTTTTTCGTATTGTAAATTGTTTAATATCCTTAAAATCATTCTCTATTTGATAAGTTAATTCTGTAATAGTAGCTTTAGCTTTTTTAGTTAAACCACCATCTTGTACAACCTCAAATCTTGTTTTTCTACAAGTTGTCTCATCATTTTTGTCATCAATAATTACATAATATTCTGGTGCTTCCTCAATAATTACATATTCCTTATTTAGAGTTAAAGTTGAACAAAGGTTATTGTCGATACATTTTACTATCATATTATTTACCTCCCTGTGTAATCCTTTTATAAGTAAATTTTAGTATAGATCACTACTTTTTTCAATAAAATTTGAAAAAATAAAAAAATTAATAATATTCAGAAAAGTATAGGTGAAATAGTGTAAGATTATAATTAAATATAAGTGGAGAAAAAAGTAGGATTTTGATATAATTATATAAATGTATAATATAATTGCTTAGAATGTTTCTATACGTTACATTTCTTGTATAAATGTTAATATGCATCAAATTAAGAGGGGATTGAATATGTATGGAGATTGGTAGGGTAAGAAGAGGAACTGTAACTTCTGAAAGAAAAGTTGTTTCGGAAAAGAAAGACTTCTCAAGAAGTTTTAATCAAGAAAGGCATAGGCAGTCAGAAGAGCAGCTTAACAAGATGATAGGTGATATCAAAAAAAGAGGAAATAAGCTAGTTGTAACTAAGACCTATGTAGATGTTATTATGTATAAGAAAATGATAAAAGAATATTTAGAATCTATACTAAAATTTATGTATGAAACCAAAAAAGATATAAGTTTTTGGCAGACTCAATATTTTATAACTGTTGATACTGTTGATGAAAAGTTAGAAGAATTAACTAAAGCTCTTCTTTCTGATGAAAAGGAAAATATAAATATTGCATCAACCATAGATGAGATTCAAGGAATGATTGTAGATATATATAGGTAGTATAAAGTAAAAGGTCCGTACATATTTTATATAAAGTAATTTATTGGATGTGTCAAACATACCACTAGAAAATGCAAATCTAAAATAGAAGCTTTTGATAAATAGTTTCTGGTAAGGAGTCAATTCCCAAATGGCAGGTATAAGGATTTAAGAGATAAAGAGATATTTCTATATCAGGAAAAGTTTTTATGTAAAATGCCATGTTAAAGGTAAAGGATGGGAAGTAGTCTAGATTTAGATTTATTACGAAATTAACCTATTTATATAATCTAAATCTAAACTATTATCAATAATTTTGTATTCTTTATTGAAGTTGTCATAGTTATTAATAATATTAATGTACTCTTTACCTTGTATAATAATCTCAGTAGTAACCTTGCTTTCATCATAAATGTAAATATGAATAGAACCTTTTGTTCTATTTACAGTACTACCATAATACCGAACTAATTTTATGTTAGAAATATTATATAAAATTTCATTGATTTTGTCCTTATCTTTAATTGATCTATCTTGTCTAGAAGATGTACTTCTAATCTCAATTTTCTCAATATTCTCTTTCTGATAGTTACTAAATAAAAGTTTACCTATATCTTCATTCTTAGGATATAAATAATATCCTAAAATACATATTGATAAAATAGTAATTAAAAATATTACAAACCTTTTTTTCGTCATAATAAATAATTCTCCTACATAAATAATTTTAATTATAACATAAATTTTGTAAAATTCTAATTATAGAGAATAAGTCATAAATTTCATAGTAATAATATATTACTATAAGGTGAATTTGGTATTTTTATTCTATTGTGATATTATAATTGATAGTGAATATTAATTAATAGTATTGGGCACAATCAAAAAAATAACAGACCAGTATGCTTGCCTATTTTGTGTCATACTGC
>NZ_LZZL01000036.1:0-56703 GCF_002006495.1 Clostridium sp. BL-8 | reverse complement strand
GACCTGTAACGCCAGTATCACCAGTAGGACCTGTAACGCCAGTAGCACCAGTAGGGCCAGTAACGCCAGTATCACCGGTAGGACCTGTAACACCAGTATCACCAGTAGGACCTGTTATCCCAGTAGCACCAGTAACTGCGCTGCCAGTATTTCCTGCAGGTCCAGTATCACCAGTAGGGCCAGTGGCACCAGTAGGTCCGGTAGGGCCGGTAGGGCCAGTAGGGCCAGTAGGACCAGTAGGTCCGGTTGCACCAGTAGAGCCAGTTCCTCCAGATGAGAATTCTATGCTAAGGAATGGTCTTTGTGTTTCAACTGCCCACTCTTTTGAGAAGTAACCTATAATTGTATCAATTACATTTTCAATACCAGTTAATGTTACACCAAAATTTGTTGCTGGGTTGTTTGCCCAATCTATTACTAAATTAGTTATATCAATACTTATATACCTACCGACATCTGCATCAGTTACATTTATAGAATAAATTGTCGGATTTATTGCCGGTGCATTATTCCATGTAACTGTACTTTCAGAAAAGTCGCTTGCATTTGTAAATACGCTGACAGTTTGTGGAGAAAGAACAGCATCAGGTAGATCCTTTCTAAAAACGAATAAATTTAAGGAAGCGTTTGTTATAGCACTTCCAGGTGGAACAGAACTAGTTAAATCGAATTTTAATAAACTTCTGAATAAGTCATTAGGCTGAACAAATCTTCCTGTAAATAGAAGACTTGAAAATCCGAAGTTTGTGTTGGGATTTAACAATGATATATATGCATCTGCGGTGGGATTAAGAATTACGCTAGCCATTGTATCATCTCCTTCATTTTCTTCTTCTTTCGAATAATTTAACCATTATATAATTGGCTAATATAATATATGTAAAATAATTAGAAGTGACACAGCATAATAAATAATCACATAATGTGATAATACCTTACATTGGTTTTTATTTAAAGAAAAGATGAATGAAAAATAGAGAAACCTAAGTCATGCATTTATATGACTTAGGTTAGCTAGGTTATTAGTAGTATTTAGATGGAATTATTATTCTGGAACTTGGCTACATACTGATAGGACATAAAAAAGCCTTTCATATTACTTCCAATAATATCACAGATTTGATCTAAAAAAATGTCATCTTCTTGAGATATTTCTTTAGAATAATGGAATATATATGGATTTATATAACCACATTCTTCGAATATTTTCTGTATATCTGGTAAGGTGAAAAATTTAGTGTAATGAGGATTTAATATGGAATCATTGTTATACATAAAGCTTCCTTTTAATAAACCTTTTATAACTGAATAATGCATTAGATTTGGTATTGTAGCTATTATATATCCAGTGGGTTTTAAAAACTTTTTTAACTCAGTTAGCAATTTCCACGGGTCTTTACTAAATTGAAGCTTATTTCCAATAATTATATAGTCGAAAAAACCTAGTTTACTTTCTTTAAAGTTCATTGTATAGTTTTCCTCAAAATCCTCAGTTGTTGTTTCTATTATTTTCTCACATATTCTGGCTATATTTTTATTTGGTTCAAGTCCATATAGCATTGAGTTAGGATGCATATATTTTAATTTAAGCAGCGTAGAACCAAGGCCACAGTTAAATTCGAGAATATTTAATTTTTTTTCTCTTGGTTCGTTTATACGACTTATAATATCAAATTTTAATAGACTTTGAGAGTTGGAATTAAAACCCCATTTTGCTTCAAATTTATGAGCATTTGTTTTTAAAATGTTACTGAATTTTGTATAATTTTCTTTAAAGGAGGTGCTGCCGAAGTGGTGTATGAAACTATCATTACAAACCATAAGTTTATAGCCAGCTTCTATAATTCTCATGCACAAATCGTCATCTTCAAAATTACCAGGGGTAAACCTTTCGTCAAAAGTCCCAATTTTGTTAATAACCTCTCTTTTAATTAACATGCAGAAGGCAACTAGTCTGGATTTTTGTTCCCATTTTTCACTATTAGAAATGTTGTTCTTATCTGCAAAATCAATCATATTTTCTATATCTGTATAAGGAATATTTATTGCTTGGTAATTGGAACAATTATTAGTAATGGATGCAGCGGCTCCAATTTTTTCGTCACTATATAGACAGATTTTGAGGTTATCAAGCCATCTTGGTGTAACCTTTGTATCGTTGTTTAAAACTAAAATATCATTATCTTTTTCAGCAATATCTATTCCAAGATTACAGCCTTTTGGAAAGCCTAAATTTTCATCATTTAAAATAAGTTTGATATCAGTTTGTTGTTTAAGCCATTCTCTAGTTCCATCACTAGAATTGTTATCCACAATAATTATTTCATAGGTGCCAGAAGTTGTATATTTTCTTATACTCTCAAGGCATATACGATTATAATTAAGATTGTTATAAGTTAGTATTATTATTGAAGTTTTCCTATTTTGAAACATTAATTTAATATCTCCTGTAATAGCTTAATATGGTAAGTGATTGTTTATAAACAGCTACACTTAAAATAGTATATTGCTGTTCTATTGTATTTTATGAAAGTCAACTAAAAGCGTGCAAATATTGATAGCGTTCTCTTATCTTAAAAAAAGGAATTTATTTTTTCACAGATTTTTATCCAATCAAAATTATTTCGTGTATTAATTTGAATATCATTACATACTTGTTTAAGAATTTCTTCATTAGAGCAAATTGAGATGAGCTTTCCTCCGAGAGCTTCAAAATTATTTATAGGAAAAATATCTCCATATTTTTTATCAACTGTAATATCTAATGCTCCATCTACATCAGAAGATATAATATAATTTCCATTAAAGGCTGCTTCTCCGAATACTTGGGCAAAGGCTTCAACCCTTGATGTTAAGCAAAATACTTTCGATTTTTCATATTCCTTCATAAGCAATTTTCTATCATAAATAGGCCCTGCAAAGACAACTTTACTTTGTAGGTGAGGGTAGTAATGATATAAGTAATTGTCAATATATTTATCAAAACCTGGTTCTATTGGACCTACTAATTTTAGTTTCCAGTCAGGAAGTTTTTCAGAAGCTATTTTAAAGGCTTCCATTAAAATTTCAGTAGCTTTTTCATAAACACCTAATCTGCCAACTGTTAATATGATATTATCTTTATCGCTATATTTTATCAGAGAACTATTAAAGAAATCATAAAAGCCATTAGGTATATGCTCTACTTTTATGGGCCAGGTGTCATCAATTATTTTTTTGAGATTTTTGGATTCTACAGAAACCATAATATTATTATTTAATAAGTTAATCATACGCTCATTAAAAGTTATTCTGCTTAACCAATATCTATTTAAGTCTAATTTTAAGTAGATTTTTCCATTAGGGTTGATTGAGCGAAATCTTTCCATCATATTTAAGTTGAAATCATATAGACCAATAAACATGAGTATATCAGTTTTTTTCAATAATGCGGTGACTGAATTTTCATCGTCCATAAAATTAAGATTAATGTCTTTGGTTAATGATTCGTCATAATGCTCTTCGTTTTTATCACATAAAATAGAAACTTCATAATTTAAATGTTTTTGAAAAACATAAGGAATTAAGCCAACATCCTTCGTAAGATGAAAATTCTGTAGACCAGGCCAATATAAAGTAAAATGTTTTTTCATAGTTACCTCCAGTACTAGTTAAATAGTATATTTATTTTTATATGTAATAGAAAAACTCAAGGTTAGTAACCTCGAGTTTAAATTATTTTTAATTCTAGATTTTGCAAAGTTTAGAATATTAATTTAGTATTAAATTATAGCAAAATCTAAAGTGTTAATCTGTTTTTTGTATTGTTATTAGCAGCATGAACTTGTTCCACAAGCTGCTATTGCGCCTAAAGTTGCATTATTAATACTTAAAGTACCAACAGTAACTGCACTAGTAACAGTTGCAGTTACTGTATAGGTGCAGCAATCATCACAAGAACAAGAACCACAATCACAAACAAAGAAAGAGAATGTTTGCGAAGTTAGTAATGCTACTAAGTTAAATTGGGATGAAGGTCCAATAGGAACTGGAGTAAATTGACCTCTACATTGTTTAAATACTTGAAAGTTTAAAGTTCCTGTAAAAGCAACTGTAGCAATAAGATTACTTGAAAATTCTAGCTTTATACAAGGGTCCTTTAAGCAAGAAGTATTTATAGTAAGTGAAGTAAGAGGAAAAGCTGTTCCCAAAACTGTAGCTGCTGGGATTGTTACTGAGCCAGGTTGACTACATTTTATTATTGTTGGGCAATTTTCCTTTTTGCAATCTTCATGTTGACAAGGGTCTTTTCTGCAGCCTTCATCATGATATTTTGACATTGAATTCATAAACGAAATCCTCCTTTATTAAAGAAATTTTAATTTCAAATTACTTATATTTGTAATTTAAATATCTAGCCTTTTTATAGTTATAATATATGAGTTTCATGGTAGAACGGTGATGATAATAATACGTAGTTTTATTACAAAATACCGCAAAATGCAAGATAGTGTTGATATAATTTTTTAATTACTAATTTTCTATAGAATTATACTATTTATCGACTATAAAAAATTCTAATCATTATCATCATTGTCTGAGAATAGTGGTTCTAAGTTTTGATCTGGATAGAACTTAGGAATTGGAGCTCTTTCAAATCTCTCACATGGATCTTCCTCAGGTTCTTCCTCACATGGCTCTTTTGGAACTGGACAATAATCATAAGCAGGAATAAGGAGTTGCACAATAAGCTCACACTTTACGACAATATAGTATCCCAAGGTTATATCTAAAACATCGTTCCCGCTTTCATCTTCTAGTAATTCGCCATCTAAGGCATCAGCAACCATTTCAAGTTTTATTATATTAGAATCCAAATCTTGTGCGTCCTGAACAGGTGTGAAACTAGCTGAAATTTGAGCAATAGAATCAGGACAATAGAATTTCCCAATTACGTCTATTCTATTAATTTCATATAATTCACTCTTGTTTACACCATTAGCGTCAATATAGTCGGCATAGAAAGAAATCCTATAAGAAATAACTATTTTTTTGAAACCAGGTTTTCCCTGGAGTGGAATCTTATCCACAGAGAGCAATGTTAAATTAAAATCTCTACTACCAATATATCTTTTTGGATCTGTCAATGGGTTACTTCTTAATTCTGAATCTGTTGTATTAGTATCAGGACCTTCGCCGTATACAAGACATCTTTTTATTAAACATTGATCAAAAATCTTAGGTACTTCAATACAAACTAATTCAGACGGATCAGGTAAACGTCCCTGTTTATTTACAAGACCCGGACGTGGAGAAAATTTTTTTAGGTTAACGGGCATATAAATTCTCCTCCTCTCTAAAAATTATAGGGATGTAAGTTTATTTAATACTTACAATGCATTATATGTGAGAATATTAAAGTGGTGAAAATAAAAAGAAAGTTTATGACAATTTTTTATATTATTAGATGAATAATAAATTTTCTCTAATAATATAATTTTATGAGGGAGGTAATGAAGATGAGTAGTGTATATCCTTGGATATATGTTGATTATAGAGATAATATATGGAGCTTTTTTCAAAATGACAATAAAGAATTAAATTATAGCATTATGTATGGGGAAGGAAAATGGACAAAAGATACTTTGATTGATAAGGATGTACTAGAGTTTGCTGTTCATGTTGAAGAGGATGAGACAATCCATATAGTATATACGAACATAAATGGAGAGTTAAAATACTGTACAATGCAGGATAAACAGTGGGTAGGAAAGACATTATATGAAATAGAAAAATATGAAGTTGAAATACAAAATCTTAAGATTAAAATTATTGGGGCTGATATGCATATTTTTTATTTATTAGTAAGCAATGATGGCAGCGATCACGGGGTATTAATGCATTGTACATGGAATGGGAAGGAAATAAAAAATAATACATTATATGACATTATCCTCACACATAGTATAAGGGATCATTATACAATAAATATAAATGAAGATATGAATCTTGAAATATTCTTTGTTACAGATGAGGGAGATGAATCATCATTAAATTATAGTAGCTATGAGAATAATACCTGGTCAGAAGCAAAAAGACTCTATGGCATTCAAGGAGAAGATATTGGATTTGAAGTGCTGGTAGATAAACAAAATATTCATGTACTAAATAAATTTAGGGAAGATTCAATATATTTTTTTGATCATGTACGCATAGACATAAATGGAGAGATTCAAGAGTTTAGAGTTTATGAAAGCAGCAAAGAATTGCATGAACCAATATTACTTATTAAAAGTAGCAAATTATATTGTTGCTGGTTAGAAGAAGATAAAATATTTTGTGCAAGCTTTGAGGATGAAAAATGGAGCAGTCCATTTTTGGTTAATAGGGAAAGTGAGCTCCCAGTAAAACAATATAATTGCTTCACTTATTCTGCTGAGTATAAATCAATTAGGGCAATGAAAGTATATGGTACTGATGAGCCAGATTTCTATTTATATATTCCAAGTCAGCTTATAGCAAATACAAGTGGAGTATTAAAATATGAGAGAAATAGAAAAAATGAAGATATAGGTAATGAAGCACTTCAGAAATTAAAGCTTGAATTATCGCGAGTAAGATTAGAGAAGAAAAGTTTAGAAAATAAAATTGAATCTTTAAATATACAGTTAAGAAAAAAGCAAAGATCTATGGAAGAATATGAAGAAAGATTTGCTAGGGTATTAGAACAAAAACGAAAGGCAGACGAAAATTATAAGGTATTTCTGGAGTTGCAGCAGAATATTAAAAAGGAATTGGAAAGTACCAGCAATCAGTTAATAGAAGAAAAAAAGAGCAAAGCTAATATTGAAAATGAGTTAAAAAAATGTACGGAGGAAAATATATTAATTAAGCGAGAAGTTGAGAAGATGAGTGAGGAAAATAAGCGATTGTTCAAAGAACTTGAATTTGAAAGAAATCAAACTATCATGGAACGATTATTAAAAAAGAAGCCTAATTAAATCTAATAATTAGTTCAAGACCAAAATGTGATAATATATTATTGCATTTTGTGTTTTGAGCAAAGGGAAAGGAATGTATATAGATATGGAAGCAGAGGAATATGATTATATAATGACATTTACATCTCATCATAGGGCAATGTATATGTATGAACGCCTAATTGCTAGAAAGATTAAGGTAAAGCTGGTTAATGCTCCTAATAAAATTAATATTAGTTGTACACAGGCAATAAAATTTAGAGGAGCAGATATAGAAATTGTTCAAAAAGAATTAGAAAGAAACAATATCATTCAAACTGCGACCTTTAAAATTATAAAGGAAGGGAAAAACGAAACCTATGAATTAGTTGAATAAGGTAAGATTAACTAAAGTTTTGCATATATTAAGTAAAAAATATGAAACTTAATTAATTACGAACTATTTGAAGAGTAATAACATAATATGTATTGGGACAACTTAAAATATAGCGTATATATTGAACTGGAGGGAATCATATGATAAATCAAAGAATATTGAAGTATGTTGATGATGTAATGTTACAGATTGATGCCGATGATGTTGATAAAATCAAAATAGAAAATGATCTTATTAGACGTATTTCACGTTCAGATGAGTATAGAGATGTTAATGCGGTTATTGAAAAATTTGGAACTCCAAGAGAGCTTGCCCTTGAAATAATAGCTAAGTATGAGGATGATTATGAAGTAAGTGAAAAAAATGATAGAACTTCGTCAGTAAAAGAACATGGAAAGCATAGACACCACCACCATAGGCCACAAGGACCATATGGTGAGTATATGTATGAAGAGAATGAAACTAATATTAAGCTATTATATATACCACTTATTCAAATATCTTCAGGAACAGAGAGAATACGCTTGCCAATAGCTGATTGTTATTATGAATATGAAGAGTAATTAAATTTTAAATTTGTATATTTTCTAAAGTAGTTTGTGTAAAATTTTATTGAAAAATTATATTTGTGAATTTGTATGATAAATGATATTTTACAATTACTGTTTATGTAAATGCTAAAAATGAAAGTGCATGTAAATATATAATTCCATGCACTTTTTTACTACTTAATTTTAATATATTACATAGTTTAGTTCTTTCTGTTAGATTATGATTTTTTCATCTTTTATTGAATAATAATTATAGGAAAAGCATATCTTTTAATATGAGATATATAGAGAAAATGACATGGCAATAGCATTAGAAAAAGAACACCTTTATAGAGATAAGAAGTAATATTGTCTTCATGGTGGATAGCCTTAAGGATTTTTGAATATATTTAAGCAATGAGTAGGGTGATGGCAAGTCTGTGGTTGATAGAAGAGAGAAAGTAATTTATTATGTGTCAAGTGTAGAAAAAGGTATGGTATCTATTGTTGATGATGATGGTTATCGCATCATAAAAGAAATTGAAATTGGTCCAAGACCTCAAAATATCATTGTAGATGAACAAAATAATGTTTATATAGCTAGTGATAGAAATAATAAGGTGACATTTATAGATAGTTCATACGATTCTAATAGAACATGGAATATGCCTAACAATGGCACTATTCAAGTAGATTCCATCGCTCAGAAAATTTATGTATGTAACACAGAAGAAATATGTATTTACAGTTTGGAAAATGGTAATAAGGTAACAGCATTAAAAGGATTTACTGCGGCAGACAGCTTGATGCTGGATAAAAATAAAAAAAGATTATTTGTGCTTGATGTTTTACAGAATGAAATAAAGGTTTATGATACAGCAGATTTTAAGTTGATTAGAATATATAAGAACATTGGGAATTCGCCTAGTTGTATTCTCATAGATGAAAATGAGAAACATATTTATATTGCTAATAAAGGAAGAGATAAAGAAAAAATTTTTATATTAGATATTGCAAGTGAAAAAATCTCAAATATATATTTAGAAAAGGGATCAGTTATAGCTGCTTTAGAACAGAAAGGAAATATATTATATGCATTAAATATTGGATTACATAGAATTGAAGTTATAGATATAGTAAAAAAAGAATGTGTAAAGGTGATAAAAACCACGTTATCTAAGTTACAGAAATTCAGATTATCTCCAGATAGAAAAATATTGTTTGTAACTAGCCGCAATGATGAAGGAAAGGGCGTAATTGATAAGATTGATATATCAAGCAATGCTATTCTAGATACTTTTACTTTAGGAAAAGATAATAATGTTCCATATAATATTGGAATAGTAATTCAAAACGATATTCAAGTTAAAAAGGAATCTTTTACAATAATGAATCCAGAGGATAAGTATTCGCAGGAAAATAGAATAACAATACTTGCAAAGAAGGTTTTATCAACATACAAGGAAAAGGTGGTTTTTTCTGAAGTAACAATTAAATTATATCCTGAAGGTGAAGGGCTCATCAAAATAGAAGAAGTTATATTTAAAAAATGTGTAATTGTAAGTGAAAAAAAGAATGTAAAAGTAACAGATAGAGAATATTCAACATTAGAATATGACTTTTATATTCCGTATGATGTTTGGTATAAAGATGAACAAGAACAGAGGTATGTTACTGGAGGAAGAGTCGAAGGAACTGAGAAAGCTACATTATATATACCAGCTTATGCTGAGCAGCAAGGAGTACAATTTGTAATGGATTCCTTTACCAGGCTAATAAATACGCCAGTTTTGATCAATAGAAGCTTACGATTTGATATTAGTGTGTTAATTTCAACAAGAGCTATTGTAGACGAAATACTGTTTATTCCATCTTGTGAAAATTGTAATAACTTTAATAATGAAGATAAAATATAAGGCATAATAAAAAATCCCCGGTTCCAAAGTCATCTTCGATTTTATTTTATTAATGTTGTATAATTATATAAATAAATATTAAATAAGGAGAGAAGGTGAATTTAGTTGAGGAAATTTTTTATAAAACCTCACTAAAAAATTTATGAAGGAAAACGTTAGTTTAATTATAAGTGAAATGATAAAATATTATGCAAAGGATCCAAGAAGAGTAAATCATTTTTTAAAGGTATTTTCTTTTGCTAAATCTATTGGAGAATTAGAAAAGCTGGATGAAAAGACTCAAAATATTTTAGAAGTTGCTGCTGTCATGCATGATATAGGCATAAAACTTAGCGAAGAAAAATATAATTCTTCTGCTGGAAATTACCAAGAGATTGAAGGGCCGCCAGTAGCAAAAGAAATGCTTTTAAAATATAATTTTGATGAAGCTTTTATAGATAGAGTATGTTATTTAATAGGGCATCATCACACATATGGAAAAATTGATGGAGTTGATTATCAAATATTAATTGAAGCAGATTTTTTAGTTAATATTTATGAAGATGAGATTAAAATTTCTCAAATTGAAAGTATTAAAGAAAAATATTTTAAAACAAAAGCAGGAACAGAATTTTTAATTAATTTATACTTATAAAAATAAAATTATGTAGAGAATGATTATTTTAATTCCAAATATTTTCTTATAGTACCATGAGAGAATGTTTTGGAATTTTTTTTACGTTTGTAACAAATTAAGTAAAGCGGCATAATATATTAATTAGGAAGCACTAATTTAACAATTAATCAGGAGGAAAAAAGTTATGGGTAACTATGGAGATTTTAATGATAAATTTGTAGGATATGAAGAGAAATTTGAATCTTATCATGAAAAAAAATGTCCACCAGAAGATCCTTGTAAAAAAGCTTATGAAGAAGGTTTCAAAAAAGGACGTTTAGAAGGATTTGAAGAAGGAGAAAAAGCAGGATTCTTGAAAGGCCTTGAAAAGGGCAAAAAAGAAGGCTTTGAGATAGGTTTTGAAAAGGGCAAAAAAGAAGGCTTTGAGATAGGTTTTGAAAAAGGTAAAAAAGAAGGAATCGAGATAGGTTTTGAAAAAGGCTTTGAGAAAGGTAAAAAAGAGGGTATTGAAATAGGATTTGAGAAAGGCAAAAAAGAAGGATTCCAAATAGGCTATGAAAAAGGTAAAAAAGAAGGAATCGAAATAGGTTATGAAAAAGGTAAAAAAGATGGATATAAGTTATGTAAAGAGAAAGTATTATGCTGCATAGAGAAATAGAAAAACTTCAATTTACTGAACAATAAACTGATAATAAAATATTAGTTAATATGTATTTATTATTGTTATAGGAAAATTGAAATAATTATAAATGGAGATAGTATAGGCAGATTGCAAATTCTATCTCCTGTTTTAGTGAGAAAAGTTTTATTATTATAAAGTTAGTTATTAAGATTAAATATTTGTAAAGAATCGGTGTAAGCCTAATAGATTACTGAAATCTTAGTAACAAATTATAAGTTTTTGAATATTATTTATTATATAGATGAGTAAAATTTATCTAAAGAATTATTTTTAGGAGGGCTTTATAATGAAAAAAGCAATAGACAGTTCGAGTCTTGCAGAAGTAATTGATAGAATACTTGAGAAAGGTATAGTTATTGACGTCTGGGCAAGAGTATCATTAGTAGGAATAGAATTATTAGCTGTAGAAGCAAGAGTAGTAATAGCTAGTGTTCGTACTTGGTTATGCTATGCTGATGCTGTAGGCTTATTAAAACCTAATCATCATGAAGATGAACTTGCAGTTATCTAATTGGAAATAGCTACAAACTATAAGTAATGGATTCTTTGCATTAGGAAAAAGATAAAGTCATAGCCTAATGCAAAGAACTTTTGTTTATATAGGAATATATTTCTTAATATAATCTTTAATAAAAAGCGTTATTTAAAGTATATAGGAGTTATTATATGTATTAAAATATCGAAAATCAATATAATTGTAAACGTTCTTTAAAAGTGAGTGATGAATATATAATTTAACTACTAAAGTCTTTTTAAGGAGTAACAAATTCTTTAATTTTTTATATTATATACAATGTGGGTAAGTAGAGATTTTTCTATATATTATAATTTATAAAATATTTTGGAACAGATAGAAATTTATTGAATATTATTTATTATATAGATAAGTCGTATTTATCTAAAGAATTATTAATTGGGAGGAAATGAATAATGAAAAAGGCAATAGATAGTTCAAGTCTTGCAGAGGTAATCGATAGAATATTGGATAAAGGAATAGTTATTGATGTTTGGGCAAGAGTATCTTTAGTTGGTATAGAATTATTAGCTATAGAAGCAAGAGTAGTAATAGCAAGCGTTCATACTTGGCTAGTTTATGCTGATGCTGTAGGCTTATTGAAACCACATCATTATGAAGAAGAAGCTCTTGCATAAGTAACAAATTCTTTGCGTCAGATTAAGCTTTAAATTACACCTGATGCAGAGATCTCATACTATAAATATGAGAAACTTTCAAAAAATAATGAATAAATAAATTAGATTGGTATATTTTAATCTATATTGCAAATGAAAATATTTAATGATTAGGATTGTGAGTGAAAGCTATATACTTATCAGAAACAAAGAATACTATTTATTATTTTTTGTTTCTGGTATTGGAGTAATATCATTAAGACAGGGAGGTTGACATGGAAGAGCCTAAGTATTTTGACATTGATTTAAATGAAAGCTATGTTGAAACACAATATATAAAAGAGCTAACCGATAGAGTCAGTAACTATCTAGAAACAGGATTTCCGGTTCACTTAAGAGGTGCTGCAGGTGTAGGTAAAACCGCGCTTGCTTTTCATATTGCTCAAAAAATAGGACGACCAATAGTATTTATGTGTGGAAGCGAGGATTTTAGTAATCTTGATTTAATTGGAGGATACTTTGGAACTAGAAGATCATTAATCGTAGATAATTACATTAGTTCGGTTTATAAGCGTAAAGAAGAAGCAAAGAAAGTATGGACAGATGGAAGATTAGCTACTGCATGTAAAGATGGATATACAGTTATTTATGATGAATTTACAAGGGCAAAACCAGAAGTAAATAATGTTCTCCTATCAGTATTAGAGGAGCAAATGATAGATATACCAAAATACTCATCTGAAAATACTTATTTAAAAATTAATCCTAACTTTAGAATGATTTTTACAAGTAATCCGGAAGAATATGCGGGCGTATACAAGTCAGCAAATGCGCTTATAGATAGAATGATTACCATAGATATCAATGATATGGATATTAATACTGAACGATTAATCATAGCTTATAAATCTGGAATTAGTGAGCATAACGCAAGAATAATAACTAATATAACAAGATATATAAGAAATAGTATTAAAGAGAAAAATTGGCTATCAATAAGAGGCAGCATAATGCTTGCAAAAATTGTAAAAAGAATGGATTTGGAGCTTAATCCTAACAATGAAAAATTTAGAAAAGTCTGTAGGGATGTATATAATTCATCAAGCAGTATGTTAGGTATAAATGCCTTAGAAAAAGAAAAATATAATTTATTGATTGATAAGGCTATAAATAACGCTTTTAATATTTAAAAAAGTGTAATTAAATTCAAGATATATAAATAAGATATCAATAGAGCATGAAATTCATTTTATATTTGGAAATATAAATTATACAAGGAGGAATTATATAATGAAAAAAGCAATAGACAGTTCAAGTCTTGCAGAGGTAATTGATAGAATATTGGATAAAGGGATAGTTATTGATATTTGGGCAAGAGTATCTTTGGTTGGTATAGAATTATTAGCCATAGAAGCAAGAGTAGTAATAGCAAGTGTTCATACTTGGTTAGTTTATGCCGATGCTGTTGGATTACTTAAAGGCGATTTAGTAGCTGCTGAAATCTAATTGAATTATAAAGATGTTTTTAAATGGGGTTAAGCTGGATTTGTTCAGCCTAACCTTAAAATTAATTTATAAAGGAGACAAATTTATGTTAATGGTATCAATTATTAATTCTGTAAATAAGTTCTTTGAGGAAGTATTAGACGAAAAATGTAGAATTCTTGGCGTGGTAAAGGACGGGGAAAATTGGAAAAGTATATGTGAGGTGCAAATTGATCCTGAATATACTACTAGAAAAGGTATCGGGGATATGGTAGAAATATATAACGTTTATTTAGATGATAAACAAGAGATAGTAGGATATGAGGTCGTTTCTACACAAAAGAGAGCTATGGAAAATAACGGATTTATGTAAAAATGCTGTCATGATTTAAAAATATAAATGGTAGCTGCATTATAAATAAATATGAGTCATTAACTAAAATTGTTTAGAGGGTGGGGTATTGATATGAAGAAGCAGGATGATGACAATATAGGGTTGGGGTCTATATTTAGAGGACTAGATAAATTGATAAATATAGTAGGTGACATGCTAGAAAATGAAGAAAGTGAAGTTGACATAAAGGGTGCATTAAATGATCCTGAAAAAAGTAAAAAAGTTACTGCAAATTATGGAGTTAATATTAAAATAGGAGGAGAAAATTTTAAGGGAATAAAAGATATTAACTCATTCAATAAAATGAAAGATAGTTATAATAAGGAAAAAATTATAGAGCCTGCAACAGATGTATTTGATGAAGAGGAAAGAGTATTAATAGTAATGGAATTACCAGGAGTTAGTGAAGAAGATATAAAAATTGAAGTTGAAAGCAACATATTAAAAATCGAGGCAGAAGTTAATAATAATATTTATATTAAAAATGTAAAACTATCTTTTGTACCTATAACAGAAAGTATCACATCACAGCTAAATAATTCAATATATTCAATAATCATAAATAAGACATCTGAAATTAAGTAATGTAGTTACTTGGGATTTAGAGTTTTTTTAATATGGACAATATAAAGAGGTGTATGTATGTCTGATAATGAAAATAAGTATACGTTGAAAGTTGCAGAAGCATTAGTAAAGGATGTTGGAAAGGCAATAGTCAGGATTGATCCTAAGGATATTATTAAAATTGGGGCAGCTATAGGAGATATAGTAAAATTAACAGGAAAAAATATAGCAGTTGCAAGAGTATTGCCAATTCATCAGCAATATAAAGGACAAGGCTTAGTGCAAATGGACGGCATACTAAGGAAGAATGCAGGTGTTGGAGTTGATGAAAATATTGATATAGAGCTCGTTAGCTCTAAAAATGCAAATGTAATTGAACTTAGCTCTATTAGTAAGAAGTCTAATACATTAAATAATGAAGATTTAAAACATATAAAAAATGCTATGGAAGGAATACCTGTATTTAAAGGAAACACTTTGCGTGTTAAACTGTTAGGCTATTCGTATCAGGATTATACCGTAATATCTACAGAACCTGAAGGGGCAGTAACAATAAATGAAGCTACAATTCTTAAAGTCAAAAAAGAAGGGATAATTAGGAAAGAAAATGGTGTTTCTTATGAAGATATAGGTGGACTTGAATCTCAGATAGAAAAGATTAGAGAAATGATAGAACTTCCATTAAAATATCCAGAAGTTTTTGACAGGCTTGGCATAGAAGCACCTAGAGGAGTGCTTTTATATGGAGCACCTGGGACAGGAAAGACGTTGATTGCGAGAGCAGTAGCCAATGAGACTAATGTATTTTTCATTCATGTAAATGGTCCAGAAATTGTGAATAAATACTATGGTGAAAGTGAAGCAAAGCTTAGAGAAATATTTGAAAATGCAAGTAATAACGCACCAAGTATCATTTTCTTAGATGAAATAGATGCCATTTCTCCTAAGAGAGAAAACTCGAATGGTGATGTGGAGAAAAGAATAGTAGCACAGCTTTTAGCACTAATGGATGGACTTAAAGATAGAGGACAAGTAATAGTAATTGGAGCTACAAATCTACCTAATTCAATTGATCCGGCGCTTAGAAGGCCAGGAAGATTTGATAGGGAAATTGAAGTTGGTATACCAGATAAAAATAGCAGATTGAAGATTTTAAGCGTTCATACTAGAGATATGCCACTTAGTGAAACCGTTGAATTAGATAAACTAGCAGAATTAACTCATGGATTCGTTGGCGCTGATTTGCAGGCTTTATGCAGGGAAGCAGCTATGACAGCCCTTAGAAAATTTTTCCCTCAAATAGACTTTTCTACTTCTAATATACCATATGATAAGATTTCAACTTTAAAAGTAACTATGGATGACTTCTATAAATCTCTTCAAGATATTGAGCCTTCAGCAATAAGAGAAGTTTTTGTAGATATACCAAATGTAAGCTTTGATGATATAGGGGGCTTACAGAATATAAAGGATGAAATAACCAGATCAATTGTATGGCCAACTCAATATGAAGAGCTATATAAGAAATTTGGATGCAGAGCTCCTAAGGGAATTATTTTTCATGGACTACCTGGTACTGGAAAAACGCTTATGGCAAAGGCTATTGCATCTTTGAATAACGCCAATTTTATTTCAGTAAAAGGTCCTGAACTCTTATCAAAGTGGGTAGGCGAATCAGAAAAAGGCTTAAGAGAGATTTTTAAAAAGGCAAAACAAGCAGCTCCTTGTGTCATTTTTTTTGATGAGATAGATTCTATTGTGCCAGCAAGAGGCAGAGTCTCAGATGGAAGTGCTACTGAAAGAATGCTTTGTCAAATGCTAACAGAAATAGATGGAGTAGAAGACTTAAACGGTGTTTTAATATTAGGAGCCACAAACAGACTAGATATAATTGATCCGGCATTATTAAGACCTGGAAGATTTGGGATGACTTTAGAGTTCAAAGAACCAACTCTTGAGGAAAGAATAGAAATACTTAAAATTCATTTAAAGGGAAAGCCAATTGCTGATGATGTGAATTTGTTTGAACTTGCAGAGGCCACTGATGGTTTTACGGGTGCGGATATAATGGAAGTATGCCAGAAAGCGGCTTTAGAAGCTTTAGCAGATTATATATATAATGTTGAAACTGATGATTCGAATGAAAAACCAGCGGTTATTAAATATGTACATTTTAAAAATATAATCAAAAGTAGGTGATCAAATGGCGACATTTGGAAAGTATATCTATTGCTTTATTAAAGAAAAGGAAAAGGTGAGTTTTGGAAATTCAAAACTGGGGAATTTAAATGCACCTGTTTATACAATTCCATATAAAGAAATATCTGCGGTTGTAAGTGAAGTTCCAATAATTGATTATGATCCAACTAGAAAGAATATATTGGCTTATGAAGAGATTATAATTAGAGTTATGAAAGAGTATACTATTCTTCCGGTTGCTTTTGGAACAGTTGGGAATACCAAAAAAGATGTAGAAGATATTATAAGTAGTAATTATAATAAATTCCAAGAACACTTAGAGTTTTTTAAGGATAAAATGGAAGTTGGACTTACGATAAAATGGAGTAATGATTATTTTAATGATGATATAGAAACCGAGGAAATAAAAAAATTAAAGAAGATTGTTGATGGAAAAGATGAAAATAAAGTATTAAACGAAAAGATACAATTAGGAAGATTAGTTCAAGAGTCAATATTCTCAAAACGTAAAGAGTATAATGATAGCATTTTTGAGCCTTTAAAAAAATTAAGTGTAAACAGTAATATTAAGGACAAACTTCCTATTAAGACTGTACTTATTTCTTATTTTTTAATCAATAAATCTATGGAAGATGATTTTGATAAAAAAGTTGAGGCTTTGGCAGATCAATATAAGGATAAGCTACTTTTTAATTATACAGGACCGTGGCCACCATATAATTTTGTTGATATAAGCATTAATATGAGTTAGGATAACTTTAATATGTTGAAGTAAAAAAGCGAGAATATTTAGTATTGTTTTCTGGGTTAATAAAAAAGCAGATAAAATTATTTACCTATTTTACGCCATATTGTGTCAACAAGTTATGCTAATAGTTTGCTATGAGCATAGCTTGTTTTTTGTTTTTAAAGTCTTAAAAAATACAATTTAATATAAGTTATATTGCTTTAAATAGTAATTATGGAGGAAAGCATATGTGGTTTTTTAACAGGATAATAGATGTGTTTGATGTTATATATAAAGAGGGCGAAAAAGAAATGTTAGATGAAGGCAAATACAAGGAAATGCTTAATGAACTATATGAAAAGCTGGATAGTGGCGAAATAGATGAAGAAACATATGAAAAGATAGAAGGAGAATTACTCAATATATTAAGAGAAATAAGGGAATATAAAAGAGAGAATCAAATAGTAGATTAGAAAGTGTAATATTTAGTAAAGTAGTTGAATATAGATACTGTGAGATTTAAAAAAGGAAGCGATAATATGATAGAGGCGAGTCGAGACAAAAATGAAAGAGGAAGTTTGGTAGATGTAATTGATAGACTTTTAGATAAAGGATTAGTGATTAATGCAGATATAACTGTGTCTGTAGCAGGAGTAGAATTATTAGGTGTTAAAGTAAGAGCAGCTCTTGCTTCATTTGCTACTGCAGCGAAATATGGGCTTGAATTTCCATCGGGTACTAATACAGAAACAGCTGCATGGAAAGAGACGCAAGCCGGAATAGAAACATGTCCTCAATGCGGTAAAGAAGTAAACAAAGAAGAGTTACTTGATGAATGCTGTCCATGGTGTGGATGGGTTAGTGCAAAAGCAAAGAGAAGTTTAGAAGAAAAGCAAAAAGCAATGATTCCAGCTTCAAACTGATGGAAATGGCATAAGAACAATATCTTTTATGAATGTCAATACCATATGAAATGAAAAGGAGAGTAATATGGAAGAACAATCAAAAAAAAGTGCAAAGTTTTTTATGGATTCTTTAGATGAAAAAAGTAGAAAAATATTATGGTATCTTAGATGGCATAAACATTGTAAACTCTCCAAATTAGTTAAGCTTATAGATGCTTCTACTGATATGGAGGTTTTATATATTTTAAAAGAAATAATAAATGCTTCTGCACAGGAAATATTAGGAAAACCAATACTTGAATTTAACGAGTCAAAAATAGATCGTCTTACGGGTGAAAAAGTACTCTTCAGCTGGTGGTTATTAGATTATCCAGAAGATGAAGAGTTATTAGAAGTGGGGAGAAATGAACCATTAGCAGATGTTTTCGATGAAGGTGACCAAATAGTTGTTGTTTTTGATATATCTCCATCTATACAAGTACTTGAAGATACGGCGAAGATAGAACAACGCAATGGTATATTAAGCATTCGATTGGATAAGGTATCTCAAAAAAGTCACTAGACATATTGAGATACTGGCATTTCATGCATCACCGTAAACTTAGAAAATTTAAACAATGGAAAGAGGAAAGATATGGCGCTTGATATAAACGAGGATAATTTAAAACATGGATTATTAGGATTAATAATGGCCTTGCTCGAAATAATTAGAGATGCTTTAAAGCACCAAGCTCGAGCAAGAATTAAAAGTGGAATTTTAACTGAAGAGGAAATAGAAAGACTAGGAAGTGCACTTATGGAATTAGACATAGCAATTGAGGAAATAAAAGAAGAACAGGGAATTACTGAATCTGTTAAAGGTGTAAGAGATGGATTAGACGAAATTGTTGATAGTGTTGTAGATAGACTTATTAATCCAGAGAGATGGGAAGATGAAGTTGACTAAAATATTAGAAAAAAGGCAGGAGAAATTATGGAGTATATTTATATAGCTTTGATATTACAGGAACTTGGAAAGGAAATAAATGAGATAAATATACAAAAGGTGTTTGATGCATTGGATGTTGAGGTGGATGACAGTAAAATTCAACTTATGATTTTAGCATTAGATATGGTTTCGGGTAATAACACAAAAAAAAAGAGAAAAATTGATAAAATGGATGTCTTAGGAAAGCTGGCAAATTTAGAGAATAAATTTGAGGTTGTACAAAATTCTATAAAAAAGGCAGATAAAAAAATTAATAAGTTCAATAAGGAACAACCAGAGGATACTGAAAATAAAAAACACGAGGAAGAAGTTAAAGCGCCGATAGAATTTAAACATATTGAAGTGGCAGAGAATAATGTGCCTATAAATGAAAGTATTCTAGAAGATGAAGTTAATGATGAAAAAACAGCTTTATATGTTTATGGGATAGCAGATAAAGGAGAACCAGAAAACTTCGGAGAAATAGGACTTGATAAGGCTGAGGTGTACACTATACCTTATAGAGATATGTGCATAGCAGTCCATAGATGTTTACCAGAACCATATCAATCAGAGGACAATGAGGTAGTAAAAAATTGGCTCTTTACTCAGCAGGAAGTTTTAGATGCTATATGGGAAAAGTATGGAGTAGTACTTCCTATGGGCTTTGATATGATTATTGAAGGAAAAAGTGGAAGAAGTTCTAGAGAAGAATTAAAAGTATGGATAGATGAAAATTACGATGATTTTCATCAAAAAATAATTAAACTTAAGAATAAAAGAGAATATGGAGTTCAAGTAATGATTGACACAGAAAGTTTAAGTACAAAACTTTTAGAAACAAATGAAGAGCTTATAAGAAAAAAGAAAGAAATAGATGCGATGCCTCAGGGAATAGCCTATATGGAGAGGGAACAGCTCAAAGATTTAGTTAAAGAAAAGATTGAGGAAACAGCTGATTTATATTTTAAAGAATTTTATAGCATGGTGAAGGCATGCACAGAAGATATTGTAATAGGAAAGACTAAAAAAGTTGAAGGAAACAAACAGATGATTATGAATTTATCTTGTTTGGTTAGAACAGATAAGGTCGCAAAATTAGGGGAAGAGCTTGAAAAAATAGAACATAAAGATGGTGTATCAATAAGATTTAGTGGGCCATGGGCACCTTTTAGTTTTGTTACACCGGAAAAAAGGGGAGAAGAATGAATAAAATTGACTTAGAGAAAAATGAAAAAATTATCTTATGGTCACAAGGTTCATTGTGGGTAAGAGATTCTTGGAGGCAAGGTTATTTTTTTCTTACCAGCAAACGTATAGTTTTCAATAATGTAGCTAAGAAAACACTTGAAATTAATCTAAATAACATAATAAAACTTGGAATTGAGAAGAGGGTATGGATTCTAGGAATAAGGATAAGGCAGCTATGTATAGACTTTGAAGATGAACAAGGAAATAAGCGGGCATTTATAGCTTTAGGAAAACCTAAAACATGGAGCAGTGCAATTAAGGATAGTATGACACTATCCATAGCAGAGAGGGGAATTTTTAATGGAGCCGACTCGGAGTCCGCAAACAACACTTACTGACTTACTAGATAGAATTCTTGATAAAGGTATTTTATTGGATACAGACATAATCATATCTGTATCAGGAATACCATTACTTGGTGTAAATCTAAAGCTTGCCTTAGCTGGTATAGAAACAATGCTTCAATATGGAATTATGAAAGACTGGGATGAAGCTCAACGTGCTATAGCTGCAAAAGAAGAACGAGAATCTGCCCCTCCTCTAACAGCTGATGAATATGTTATTTTTTCTGCATTTGGAACCCATTGGTATAGTAAGGGAATATATGAATGCTGGAGACCTGGAACCATATATATTACGAACAAAAGATTGTTTATGTTTAGAAAACTACCAGCTGAAATTTTATTTCAAACAAATTATGAAGATATAAAGGCAATCGACATCAAAGAGAAACCACATTATACAGGTATAGACAGAAAGGAAATTTATCTTTTGTTAAAGGAAGATGAGGTAATGCCTTTGCACTCAAATGATGTTGAAAAACTAAAAGAAGCAATAGAAAACGCATTAAAAACAAAGGGAATTATTTTGGAGAATAATATTGCTGTTCCAGATAAAAAAGAACCAATTGGAGAGTACTTGCAGAAAGAAGAAAATTTAATTGATGATGATAAATTATGGTATTTGATGTCTGAGAAAGTTAATGAGAAAGTTGAAAATCAGTGGAAAGCAGGTCACTTGTATCTCACCGATAAAAGGCTGTGCTGGTGGTATGAGTTTGATAAAAAAATGCTTTTTGATCTTCAGACAGATAAAATTATTAATGTGACCATAGAAGGTGGTGCTTTAGGAAATACATTAGTAGGGGAAAAATCTATTTTTATATTATATCGAGATAAAGATAAAAATAAGGTGGCATGCTTCTCGGGTAATGATGAGCTTATAGGAAAGTGGAAAAAAATTCTTGATGAGCAAGTAAAGGAATATGAATCACCACAAAATATCGAAACTTGTCCTAGATGTGGCAAAAAAGCAAATAGAGATAGGCTGTTAAAAGAAGGATGCCCACGATGTGGATGGGTAAGTCATAGAATTAATAAAGCAAGACTTTAATAATTTTTCAATTTCTATACAATATTATATAGAAATTGAAGAATTTCTAATGCTGAAAGCTAGATATATAGCTTTCAGCTTTTAATATGAGGTAAATTATTTTTTAGAATCAAAGCTGGAACATCTTGTTTCGGAATATAATTGAGAGCCATAACCGGATACGCTTATAGAGCTTAATTCGCAAAGTTTATTGTAGTTATGAGTACAACTTTGAACATTACAGGTTAAAGAATCACATTGACCACTTGAATTTGTATTATCAGTTAAATTGCTGTAATGGGCTTCATTTAAGAATGATCCGCAACAGGTTCCTCGTTCTGTACTTGCAGACATTCCACCAATATCAACTCTATTTGAATAACATAGGCCAGATTTATTATGTGAACAATTGGTTACATCACAACTGATTTTTTCCATAAAAAACACACTCCTTAATATAAGTTTAATTTAGTTATAATATTACTTGCTAAAATATCTATCAAGTAAGCCTTTAAAAGCTTTTCCATGTCTTGCTTCATCCTTACACATTTCATGAACTGTGTCATGTATTGCATCTAAATTATTTTCTTTGGCTAATGTCGCAAGTTTCTTCTTACCTTCACAGGCTCCATATTCAGCTTCAACTCTAGCACTCAAATTAGACTTAGTATCAGGGGCTACAACTTCACCTAAGATTTCTGCAAATTTGGAAGCATGATCAGCTTCTTCGTAGGCAATTCTTTTGTAAGCTTCAGCTACTTCAGGGTAACCTTCACGGTCAGCTTGACGAGACATTGCCAAATACATACCAACTTCAGTGCATTCTCCAGTAAAATTAGCTCTTAATCCTTCTAACAACTCATCGCTGACGCCATTTGCAACTCCAATTCTATGCTCGTCAGCAAAATTTAATTCATCAGTCATTTCTTTAAATTTGTCAGCACCAGCCTTGCATATTGGGCAAATTTCTGGTGGTTTATCACCTTCATGGATATATCCACACACAGTACAAATAAATCTCTTCATTTAAAATTCCTCCATAAACCATTATTGTATTTTTAGGATTTTATTCTGGTCATTATATAACCTTAAATTAGTATTACCATTTGAAATCAAATTATTAGTGTTTATTTAATTTTTTATGAACTTAGAAAGTAACTATATAATGGACTTTTTCATAGCATAATTAATAAACAAAATTATTTTAATTAGCATAGCTGATTAAGATACAATGGGGGATTAAAAAATGAGAGGAATTATTTTAGCAGGTGGCTCTGGAACCCGCCTTTATCCAGCAACAAAAGCAATATCAAAGCAAATGATACCGGTTTATGATAAGCCTATGATCTATTATCCAATGTCAGTATTAATGCTTTCTGATATTAAAGATATTTTAATTATCTCAACTCCTAGAGATATTGACAGCTTTAAGGAGTTATTTAAGGATGGAAAAGAATTTGGATTAAATATAGAATATGCTGTTCAAGAAAGTCCGAGTGGTCTTGCTGAAGCATTTATTATAGGAGAAAAGTTTATAGGCAATGACAACGTTGCAATGGTGCTTGGGGATAATATTTTTTATGGGCAAAGTTTTTCGGAGCATTTGAAGAGGGCTGCAAGCCTAGAGAAAGGGGCATATATATTTGGATATTATGTTCAAAATCCTAAAGCGTTTGGCGTTGTTGAATTTGATGATAGTGGTAAGGTTATTTCTTTAGAAGAAAAACCAGAAAAGCCGAAATCCAAATATGCAGTTCCAGGACTTTATTTTTATGATAATTCAGTAATTAAAAAGGCTAAAATGTTAAAGCCGTCAGCAAGGGGAGAACTAGAAATAACAGATTTAAATAAAGCTTATATGGATGAAGGAACATTAAAAGTTGAATTGCTTGGAAGAGGAATGGCTTGGCTTGATACTGGAACACATGCATCTATGCTTCAAGCTTCTAATTTTGTTGAAGCTATTCAAAATACTCAGGGAATATATGTAGCGTGTCTTGAGGAAATTGCTTATAGAAAAGGATGGATAACATCTGAAAAAGTTATGGAAATTGCTAAATCATTAATAAAAACTGGATATGGAAAATATTTGATGGAAGTGGTGGAAGAATTTTAAGAGTTCTAGAAATGAAGTTAGAGGTGAAGAAATGGGGAATTTTAATTTTTATGAAACAGAAATAAGTGGAGTATATATAATAGAACCTAGGATTTTTTATGATAACAGAGGATATTTCATGGAAATATATAATAAGAAACATTTTGAAAAAGCTGGGCTTAATATGAATTTTGTTCAAGATAATGAATCTAAATCTACTAAGGGAGTTTTAAGAGGACTTCATTTTCAAAAGAGGTATAGCCAAGGAAAACTTCTAAGAGTCACTAAAGGAGAAGTTTTTGATGTTGCAGTAGATTTGAGAAATGATTCTAAAACTTATGGAAAATGGACAGGAATTATTTTAAGTGAGGAAAACAAGAAACAGTTTTATATTCCAGAAGGTTTTGCTCATGGATTTTTAGTCTTATCTGATGAGGCTATATTTAATTATAAGTGTACAAATTTTTATGCACCAGAATATGAGGAAGGGATAATATGGAATGATTCTGATATAAATATAAAGTGGCCTATAGATAAGGTAGAAAATATAATTTTATCTGAAAAAGATAAAGCAAATCAAAGATTAAGTGAAGTAGACCTAAGTAAATATCCAGATTATAATATATTTACTAAAGAGGTGTAATTAAATATAGATAGAATAAAGGAGTTAGTAGAATGAAAACTTACTTAGTTACAGGCGGTGCAGGTTTCATAGGATCGAATTTCATTTTATATATGCTAAATAAGTACAAAGAAATTAATATAATCAACTTAGATAAATTGACTTATGCAGGTAATTTAGAAAATCTTAAAGAAATAGAGAATGATAAGAGATATAAATTCATCCAAGGAGATATTTGTGATAAAGTGTTAATTGCAGATATTTTCAAAAAACATGAAATTAACTATGTTGTCCATTTTGCAGCAGAATCTCATGTAGATAGGAGCATAATGGAACCAGAGATATTTGCCAAAACAAATGTGTTAGGTACGGTTAATATGCTTAATTGTGCAAAAGATGCATGGGAGACAAAAGAGGGATTTAAAAATGGAGTTAAGTTTCTGCAGGTATCAACTGATGAAGTGTATGGGTCATTAGGACCTGATGGATTTTTTGTTGAAACAACACCACTAGATCCACACAGCCCGTATTCAGCAAGCAAGGCGAGTTCGGATCTAATGGTTAAAGCATATTATGATACCTATAAAATGCCAATAAATATAACAAGGTGCTCAAATAATTATGGACCATTTCAATTTCCGGAAAAATTAATACCTCTATTAATTAATAATTGTTTAAATCATAAAAATATACCGGTCTATGGAGACGGAATGAATATAAGAGATTGGCTTTTCGTTAAAGATCATGCTAAGGCTATTGATATGGTTATTAATAATGGACGAGTTGGGGAAGTCTATAATATTGGAGGTCATAATGAAAGGACCAATATTCAAATAGTGAAGACGGTTATATCATATATAAACAAGAATGTGGATCAAAAGGTAACTGAAGATTTAATAAAATATGTTAAAGATAGAAAAGGTCATGACAGAAGGTATGGGATAGCTCCAGATAAAATAAAAAAAGAATTAGGCTGGTATCCTGAAACTAGCTTTGAAGTTGGGATTAAAAAGACTATTAAATGGTATTTAGATAATAAAGAATGGATGAAAAATGTTACCTCCGGTGATTATAAACAATACTATGAAAAAATGTATAAACAATAATTAAAGAAAATTAAATTTAAGCAGAAAAGAGCGTTTTATCATGAGATTAAGCGTTCTTTTATTTATATCAGCAGAGGGTTCATATACATTCTCATTTATGATATTTTAATATATGATATAATTTATTTAGACAATTTAATTGTATAGATACAAGGAGGAAGTTTTACTTGAACAATTTTGAATACATATTATTTGACTTGGATGGAACACTTACTGATTCAGGAGAAGGAATAACAAAATCTGTCCAATATGCTTTGGAGTATTTTGGTATATCGGTAAATGACCTTAAGGAACTAAATAAGTTTATTGGACCACCTTTAAAGGATTCTTTTAAGAAATTTTATAATTTTGATGATGAAAAGGCAGAGCTTGGAATGAAAAAATATAGAGAGCGCTATGCAGATAAAGGTATTTATGAGAATAGCTTATATGATGGAATAATAGAGCTTTTGGAGACTCTTAAAAAAAATAATAAAAAGATTATTCTTGCTACCTCAAAGCCTGAAGTGTATGCAAAACAAATATTAAAATATTTTAAAATAGATAGCTACTTTGAGTTTGTGGCAGGAGCTGATTTTGAAGAGACGAGAGTAAATAAAGGTGATGTCATAAAATATGCATTAGAAGGAGCCGAGATATCAGACTTATCAAAGGTTATTATGATAGGAGACAGAGAGCACGATGTTATTGGCGCAAAAGAAAATAACATTAAAGTGATAGGTGTACTTTATGGATATGGAGACGTAGTAGAACTTACTCAAGCTAGGGCGGATTATATAGCAAAGGATCCTCATCTATTATTGAATATGCTTATATAAAGGATTTAAGGCATAATCAAAAAAATAACAAGCCCATCTGCCAAGCCTATTTTTCATAATACTTCATCAGCAGATTGCACTAATAGGCTCGGCTATGAGCCCAATCTACTTCTTCGTCTGATGAAAAATAATCATGACATTTTGGACTTGTTATTTTCTTTCATATGCCTAATTAACAGAGAAATATATATGAAAAGTAAAGATAAAATCATTTTACTTTTCATATATTTCTTTTTATGCGCCCAATTTTAAATAGGTATTAGACATGTAGATTCATGAGAATTTGGAGTTAGAGTATAATTTTAGTAGGCAAAGATAGTAAAGAATACTATATAAATAATAAAGGAGATGCAAAAGCATCTCCCCGATACATAAATTATCCATTATAATTAAGTTGCTAGACAAAATTGAATGGAGATGAATTTATGTACCAATTTAGTTTAAATGATAATGGCTTTACTTTCAAGGAGTTAGAGAAAAGAATTTATAAATATGCTTGTGATGAAGCTTGCAATGCATTAAAAAGTATATTAGAGTCTTTGGATGAAAAATTACTTAATGAAAGAGATAGCAAGGTTTATCGTAATAAAGGTCGTAAGCAAACTTGTTTGAGGACTATTATGGGGAATGTAGAATATTCTAGGCGTATTTATGAATTTAAACTTGAAGATGGTAAAAAAGCAACTAAATATCTTTTGGATGAGTATTTAGGGATGGACACTATAGGAAATGTGTCGATAAATCTCGTAGAAACTATTTTAACTAACGTGGCGGAGGTTTCTTTTAGAAAGACATCTGAGAATATTAAAACTATGTGTAATCAATATATTAGTGCTCAAGGCGTTTGGAACATAGTTCAAACACTTGGAGAAAAGATTAAAGAACTAGAAAATCGTAAGATTGAATTAAATGAGAAAGGTGCTTTAAAAGGAAAAAAGGAAGTACCAGTATTGTTTCAAGAGCAAGATGGAGTTTGGTTATACCTTCAAGGTAAGGACAGACCAAAAGGGAAAAATAAAAAGAAAGAGTTAAAACTAGCAGTATCATATACCGGCTGGACTTTACGTCCAGGGAGCAAAAAGGAATATGTGGTTGTTGATAAAACTGTTTGTGCAAGCTTTAGCAATTCTAACTACTTTAAAAAGCTTGCTAGTGCAACAATTTCAGAAAAATACAATGTAGATGAAATTCAAACTAGAATATTAAACGGTGATGGAGCAAGGTGGATTAAAGCAACTTGTGAGGATCAAGACATTAATTTTCAATTAGATCTATTTCATGTAAGCCAGGCAATTATACGTAAGGTAAGTGATAAAAGAACTCAAAAGCAATTGCTAAAACTATTTAGAGAAGGTAAAGCTGATGAAGGTCTAGAAAGCATTGTAAATATGATGATACTTACAAATGAAGAAGATACTGCATTTAAGAAGCTTGCTGAGTTATATGATTACTTAGCTCATAATAGAGATGGATTAATACCGTTAAATTAAGAAGTGACATAGATATGCCTACGGCTCCGGAAGGCATAAAATACAAAAATCTAGGTACAATGGAACATAATATTTGTGATGTATTAGCTCAAAGAATGAAGGGCAGAAAAATGAGCTGGTCTATTAATGGTGCAGATAATTTATCTAAAATATTATCTGAAAAATTTAGTGATAGACTATTTGATACTGTGGATAAAATCTATAGAAATATTATTCCAGATAATGTTATTGATACAGTAGTTGCAAAATTGCCATTAACAGTATTTCAAGCACATAAAGAATCTAATAAGTGTAAGGTGTATAAGTGCAATAGTGCACAAATTCCGTACAGCGGAGCTGCCACAACATTAAGTAGAAAAATAATACGTGATTTGTGTGGAATAAAATCATTTAGTGATATTAGTTATAGTTAGGTATAAATTATGGGTAGGGAAATTCTAAAAAGATACTGTAAAATAATGGATAATAAATCAAATAAAATTATTGCCAACTTATACTTGACTCAAACGAATTTGGATTTATTTGCAAATGTATTGAATAAATTGTAATATAATTATAGTTAAATAATTTTGAAATTAAGAGGGGAGAAATAAAATGATAAGGAAATTAGTTTTGTCTTTATTGATTGCTGTATCAGCAATAGGTATTACATCTATAGGTGCTTCAGCAGAGTGGAAACAAGATAAGTATGAAAATAATTGGACTTGGGTAGAAAAGGGTGTACAGGCAAAAGGTTGGAAGTATATTGATAATAATTGGTATAACTTTGGAAACAATGGAACTATGGCGAAAGGCTGGATGGAGGATAACGGAAATTGGTATTATTTCTGGTCAAATGGAATAATGGCTAATAAATGCTGGTTATGGAATGGAGGATTTTGGTATTACTTTGATGCAAACGGTAAACTAGTATTAGATTCAGCTACAGTTGAAAACAAAAAATATGATTTTACAGCTCCTGCAATTATAACTAGTGAAACTACAACAGGAACAAGTGTAGTATATGATAACAATTAAGAGCTATGATGAAATTTAAGTTTTATTCATAAGTATTTAATGAATTGAAAGAAAATAGGCAGGCGGATTGACTTGTTGTTTTTGAATAATGCCAAAAGAAGGTGCTAAATGAGAGTAATGACATTTAATCTAAGACGGGATAGTTTTTTTGATTTTAACAATAGCTGGGATATGCGAAAAGATATGGTTTATTATATTATGAATGAATGTGGGTGCGATATTATTGGAATTCAGGAAGTTAAGTATAATATGTTTATGGATATAAAGAAAAACGTTAAGAGATATAATATTATTGGAGAAGCACGCAGTAAAAAAATCTCTTCAGAAAGAAATAATTTTTTGATTTCAGAAAAGTATACTATACAAGAGCAAAATACATTCTGGTTGTCTGAAACTCCTAGCAAAGTTGGGAGCCGCATATGGAGATCATATTTGCCTAGAATATGTACAATGGCTGTGGTAAAGCTTGATGAAAATAAAAAAATTAGAATTTGTAACTCTCATTTAGATAATTTTTTCCCGCAGACTAGAGAATATCAATTAAAAAAGCTCATGGAGATTATAGAGGGGGAAGAAAAAAGAGAAAAGCTTCCTATTATATTAATGGGTGATTTTAATGACACTCCAGATAGCAAGCTTATAAAAAACTTTAAAGACGGAAAATTTTCAAGAAAAAAATTAACACCAGTACAAGATATAAATAAAGTTTTATATAGCGAAGCCACAAGGGACAAATTTAAAAGAACTAAAAGAGGAGTTCATATTGATTACATATTTGTATCAGAAGAAATAGAGGTAATCAGTGCGGAGATAGTTAAGTATAACGTTGATGGGAAATATCCGTCAGACCATTATCCGTTAATGGCGGACATAAAAATAAAATTGTAAAAATAATATGGTTCTGTATAAAAGCACTTAATCATTGAGATTAAGTGCTTTTTAAATTACTATTAAATAAAAAGTGAATTACTAAATAATGTAATAAGTAGCATGAGAACTATAATGGTGAAAAAATATGATATAATAGAATGTATTGTAAAGAAGTTGATTAATTTAGGGAATAAAGGGGAATGAGTTATTGTCAAAGTTAGAGAAATATGTATGTATAACATATATATGTGTAGCAATAGTTCTAGGAGGATTAGCGGGTTATTGCAAGGTTGTATTTAGTGATGTAACTAATAATTCTGTTGAGCAAAAAAATAATGATAAATCCAGTAGTACGTCTAATGATAATGCTAATAATTCAAATGATTCGGCAAATAGTAATGCCAGTAAAAGCGGCTCAAATAAGTCGGCTGATACTGCAAATGGTAATTTGAGTAATAATAAAGAAACGGCTGTAAGTATTGCTACAGTAACCAAAAAGTATGGACAAGTAATAAATGTCGAATCTAATTTGTGTATTAGAGATAAACCGGATTTAGAAAGTCCTGCAGATGATTATTTATATAATGGAATGACATTTGACATTTTAGGGAAAGATGATGATTGGTATAAGATAAAGTATAAAGATGCAGTCGGATATGTGAAAAAAGATTATGTTGAAGAATATGATGAAAAGCCTCCTAACTTAACTTATGAGGAAATACATAAAAATAAGCCGATGTTTTCAATTCCTATACCTATTAAAGTAGAATTAACAGCGTACTGTAATTGTGCTATATGCTCAGAAGCATGGGGATCAGAGACAGCAATGCAGACGCATACTAGAGTTGGCGTTGTTGCGGCACCAAAGGAAATTCCATTAGGAAGTGAAGTTTTCATTCCAGAATTAGAAGATTATAAGAAGGATGGTATATTTAAGGTTGAAGACAGAGGCGGAGCTGTTGTGGTTAAAAACGATGGGACTTATATAATAGATGTCTGGCTGCCAACTCATGAGCAAGTTGAGAAATTTGGCAGAAAAAAAGCATTAATTTTTTTAACAAAAGAATAGTAACTTGAAGTTTCTCTTAGATTAAATTAAAATGGTGATAGTATAAGGAATACATAAAGAGTTAGATGTATTATTTATTAGAAAGAGTCTTTTAAAAATCAGGGAGGACAAGAATCTTATGAGTCAATTAAACGAAAATGACAAGATCACTTTGGAAATAGGTGATAAAATTTTATCTCCAGACATGATTGAAGAGAGAATAGAAGAAATCAGTGAAACTTTACTTATATACCGTTCAGCAATAAAAGAGGTTAAGACTAAATTAGATATTTTAGACGATGAACTTAAGATTAAAAGAAAAAGAAATCCAATAGAATACATGAAATCCAGAGTTAAAACTCCAAATAGTATTATGGAGAAGCTTAGACGTAAAGGCTTTGAAATGAGTATTAAGTCTGCTAAGAAAAATTTAAATGATATTGCTGGGATAAGAGTTATTTGTTCTTTTGTTGGTGATATATATGATATAGCTAATATGCTTATAAGACAGGATGATATTAAGTTAATTGAAGAAAAAGACTATATAAAAAGTCCGAAGCCTAATGGTTATAGAAGTCTTCATTTAGTAGTGGAGGTTCCTATATTTTTCTCAGATCATGTAGAGCCGGTTAGGGTAGAGGTACAGATTAGAACAATAGCAATGGATTTTTGGGCAAGCCTTGAACATAAGCTATATTACAAAACATCGGGAGAAAGTCCAGCACATATTACACAAGATTTAAAAGAATGTGCAGAGCTCATAGCATCTACAGATATGAGGATGCAAGATATACATAAAGAAGTTGAAAAGTTAAGATAGATAGGAGATGTTAGAAATGATCAAAGAACTTGTATTAAAAAATAGATCATATAGAAGATTTCATCAAGAAAAATCTATTGAAAGGGATACTTTAAAAGATTTAGTGGATTTAGCTAGACTTTCGCCTTCAGGTGCCAATAAACAAACTTTAAGGTTTGTTTTATCAAATTCAGAGGAAGAAAATGATAAAATAAGCAAATGTATATTTTGGGCTGGATATTATAAGGATTGGGATGGTCCAGAAGATGGAGAAAAACCAAGTGCCTATATAGTTGTTGTTAGAGATACTACATTTGGAAGCGGCATGCCTCAAGATGAAGGAATAGCAGTTCAAAGTATATTACTTGGTGCTGTTGAAAAAGGCTTTGGGGGATGTATTATTGCAAATATCGATAGAAAGCACTTAAGAGAGAGTATTTCTTTAGATGAAAAATATGAAATATCTTTGGTTGTTGCACTGGGATATCCAAAGGAAGAAGTAGTTATTGAAACTATAGATAAATCTGGAGATGTTAAATATTGGAGAGATGAGAAGCAAGTACATCATGTGCCAAAAAGAACTCTAGATGAATTAATATTAAATTAATATACCATATAATAAGATAGCAAGTTTAGAAGGATGTTTCTATTTTGAATCAGATAAAAAAGTAGCTGAAGAAATAGATTAGAATTCTAACTTGTTATTTTTTGAATATGTCTAAATATAAAAAATGATTTTGAATATACTATACTTGTAACTTTAAAATAAAGGAGAAGAGTGTGTATGGAAAGAGAACATTATATAGTTGATGGATTGGCAAATGAGAATATGAAGACGCAAATAAAAAATGCATTAGAAAAAATTGAAGGTGTAAATAAAGTATGCGTAGATCTTGCACGTGGGAGTGTTGAAGTAATATATAATACTCCAGCTACACAGGAAGAAATAAAAAGCTGCATAGAAAATACAGGCCATCATGCTGAGTGAAGATATATTATTTTAAATTAAAGAGGAGTGCAATATTAATCAATAGATTCAGTTTTGAGGCACAAATTTAATAATTAGTATCATAAATCACTTGTGAATTGTTATAAAAATCACAAGTGATTTATGTAAGTTATCACATAAGTCTAAGTTCAAAGTTGTATATCTATATTTGCTTAACCTTCTAATATTTTTACATAGAAAATTCTATCTCTTGGTCCATCAAACTCGCAAAAATATATATCTTGCCATCTGCCTAAGATTAAATTTCCATTATTTAATATGAAAGTTTGGGATGAGCCAATTGTAGATGATTTTAAATGGGCATGAGAATTTCCTTCAAAATGTTTGTAATTAGAATCACTAGATGGATATGTTTTTTCAAAACCATATATTAAATCATGAACTACATCAGGGTCAGCATTTTCATTTATTGTAATTCCAGCAGTTGTATGAGGACAATAAACTACTACAATACCGTTTTCTATTTTTGCATTTCTAATGTCTTCCTTCACATAGGAAGTAATATTTACCATTGCTTGCCTTGGATTAACCTCAATAGAATGTTTAAATAAGTTAGACATAAAAAACCCCCCTAACAATACATTTAATTATAATATAATAATATATTAAATACCTCAACATATAAAGGGGTTCAGGAAAAAATAGCGTGAAATTGTAAAAATGTTATATTTTTAAGGGAAAATTTGTAATGAGAGTGAATGGTATGTTATCATTAGATAAAGTTATAAAAAATTATATTAGAAATTATATTCTAAGCTGAAAAATTCTGATTACCATGTCTTATATTCAAAGATCAATTCTATTTTATAAGTTATGTTAATAAAAATAATAGTAATTAATTTTATAATATAGAGAGGATGATAAAGCGATGCAAGATGGAATATTAAAAAAAGTATTAATAACTTTAATTACTTTGACTGGAATATTTACCTTTGGAGGGGTAAATGAGATAGAAGCCAAGGCAGATGGATGGACAAGTGTTAATGGCAGTTGGCGTTATTATAGCGGCCCTTCAATACAAACTGGTTGGTACAATGATGGTGGAACTTGGTATTATTTAGATGATTTTGGCATGAAGCAAACAGGCTGGATTAAAAGTGAAGGAAAGTGGTATTATCTAGATACACGTACTGGAAAAATGTTAACAGGGTGGATTCAGGATAAAGGAGATTGGTATTATTTAAATGATTCGGGTGAAATGGTAACAGGATGGCTTGAATATAAAGGCAACTTATATTACTTAAATACATCAGGGATAATGGTTAAAGATATATATGTTGGTTCATATTATTTAGGACCGGATGGGGCTTGGATAGAAGGCGGCCATCATAGAAAATAGTAATTATACTAGCGAAGCATGATTTTTTGTCCTTTTGAATTATAGTACCAAAAACTCAAATTTAAGATGTATTATAATTAAGAAGGAGGTGGTATGTATGGGAAATATAATTAAAATTAATATGTATGTGGAAATGAAGAAGGAGACAAGTAACAAATTAAAGTTAAAAACATTAGAAGAAAATATAGGAAAATACAATAGCTGGTTAAAAAAGAATAACAGAGAGGATAAAATAGAAAGCTATGAAAAATTCTTGCGGGCTGAATAGTAATAATTAAGGGTAGATTAAACTCTATTAATGGTTTAATCTACCCTTAATTATTATAAAAAGCATTTAATTGTGTAATTCTAATCCAAAATATCGAATATTATCATTATCAATGAATTTTAAAGGACCATTATAAAGTATTGTACCTGCGTATTTGCCTTCAGTTATAATGACATAATTTTTCAAATTACAGTCTGATGATCTTAAAGGAAATTGAGCTTCTTTAAGTTCCTGTTCATAAACGTTTGGTTTTAGTTTCATTATTTTCAGATCTGATATTTCTTCATTAGATAAAGTACCATCATTATTTACATCTGCAATTTTAGTTAATGCTGATTTTAAATCTGGTTTTAATTCATTTATAGGTAGTATTTCCCCATCAGAGCCAAAGCTGTTTATTTTAGAGGAATCATTTAATTCTCTTTCTGATTCAATCATAGCTGCTGTTTCACTAAGACTATTAATATCTGACTTAAAATTTGCAACATAGGTTTCTCTATTGCTAGCGCTGTTAAATATTTTATAAGAATTAAAAATAAATTCAAAAGAAAGAGCTAGGAATAAAAAAACAAACAAGATTATTAAAAGAGTTGTTCCCTTTGATGAATTAAATCGTTTCATGATTTTTGAGCCTATGTTGATATTATAAGTATAAATAGTTAATTTTTTAGTCTGCATTTTAGCACCGCCTTTAAATAGCTTTTAGAATATAAATCAAATAATAAATCAAAGATATTAAGCATATAGGTAGATTATATTTTGATTATGCCCTTATACTAATATATTATGACATAATCATTAATTTGAATTTATAAAAGAGTAAAGAAGACGTTAAAACTAAATTAAGTGTATCTCTTTATGTATTCTTAAATTTAATTATGTATGTATACACATAAAGCTTAAATTAATGCTATAATTTTAAAAGAAATTATTTTATTTACGAAATATGATATATTGAAATAAATGGATGAAACGAAAGGATTAAACAAAGATGAATGCTAAATTTAGGATAGTATCTGATATGACGAAGGAACCTACAGATAAAGATTTATATTTTACAATGTCTAAAGGTAATCTATTAGTCAAAAGAGAAGGGGAAAATTTAATTATTCCTAATTATGATGAAATTAATAAGCTAAATGTTAAGATCAAAGATGATTTTTTTATTGGAGAGTTTGATGGAAAGGCTTGTTTTGCTATAGAAGCTCAGTCAGAATTAAATTTACATAGGGATTTTGAGTTAATTTCTTTAAGAGATATTGGAATATTAGGAGATGAAGAATTATTTTTAATAGCAGGCAGAGCCAATCAAATATTAAATTGGGATAAAACTCATAGATTTTGTGGTAAATGCGGTTCTAAAACGGAAAATAAGAAAGATGAAATGGCTAAAATTTGTCCAAGCTGTAATAATGTAATGTATCCAGTTATCTGCCCAGCAATAATAGTTGCAATTACAAAAGGAGATGAGATACTTCTCGCTCATAATAGTGGATTTAAGGATAATATGTATAGTTTAATTGCAGGATTTGTTGAGGCTGGGGAAGATTTAGAGAGTGCAGTAAAGAGGGAGATTTTTGAGGAAGTCGGAATAAAAGTAAAGAATGTTGAATATTATAAGAGCTCACCTTGGCCATTCCCGAATTCCTTGATGCTTGGTTTTTTTGCAGAATATGAATCTGGTGAAATAAAGGTAGATGGAGAGGAAATAACAGATGCAGGTTGGTTTTCAAAAGACACTTTTCCTAATTTACCGCTAAAGTTTAGTCTTGCGAGGAATTTAATAGATAAGTTTCTTGAGAAAAATGAATAGTAATAAACATATTAAGTTTTAATATTTGGGAATATAATATTTATAAATAAGTTATATAAGGGGGATATATATGGCAATCGGTAGAAGCAAAGTAGTAGTTGTTGGTACAGGGGCTGTTGGAGCAGCAGTAGCATTTGATATAGTAATGAATCATGTATGTGATGATCTCATATTAATTGATATTAATAAGGAAAAATCATGGGCAGAAGCAACTGACCTGCAGCATTCTCTAGGATATAGTGGGAACAAAATGAGAGTTAAAAATGGTGAATACTCAGACTGCGAAGATGCAGATTTAGTAGTAATTGCAGCTGCATTACCTTATATTACAGGTCAGACAAGGCTAGATATGATGGAAAAAGCAGCAGGAATAATGGAGAGTATTGTTCCAGCTATTATGGCAAGTGGATTTTCAGGAATTATTGTTGTAATAACAAATCCTGTAGATGTTATGTCATATTATGTACATAAACTTTCAGGACTTCCAGCAAATAAAATTATTGGTACAGGTACAGCATTAGATTCTGCACGATTAAAATATCATTTAGCAGATACTATGAACGTTGATCCTCAAAGTGTGCATGCATTATGTATGGGAGAGCATGGAGATTCTCAAATAATTCCTTGGAGTCAAGTCACAGTAGGTGGTAAGCGATTTTTAGATATTCTTAATGATAATAAAATGAGATTAGAATCGTTTAATATAAATTCTATATCAGAAGATATAAAGATGATAGCATATAGAATTGTGAATGCAAAAGGTGCCACTACTTTTGGAATTGCTGCGACTACAGTCCAAATTATTAAAGCAGTATTGCATGATGAAAATAAAGTTATTCCTGTATCTGCAATGCTTAATGGAGAATATGATGAAAAAGAAGTATATGCAGGTGTGCCAGCTGTCTTAAACAGCCAGGGAGTCAAAGAACTAGTTGAATATCATTTGTCTGAGGATGAAATGGTAGAATTAAAGAAATCTATTGATATTATAAGAGAATATAATAAAAAACTAAAATTATAAATCTAGAAACATAAAAAAGAGAGTTTGGATTCTGAATAATAGAATTCAAGCTTTTTTCTTATTGTAGAAAATTATAAATTAGTAACGGATGTTACAGAAATCATTAATGGAATATAGTAAACTCTAAAATGTCAAAGGCAAGAAACAAGAAAAGAAATTATTAATATTTTATATAAAAAATAGGAGGGCATAATATGTCAATGTTTTGTTATCAATGTCAAGAAACAGCTGGATGTAAAGGCTGTACTAAAGTAGGAGTATGCGGTAAGGATGAGTATGTAGCAAAAGCTCAAGACTTATTAATATATGCAACTAAAGGACTAGCTATAGTAAGTAATGAAGGAAGAAAAGTAAATGTTACGGACGCTAAAGTTGATAAATTTATAGTAGAAAATCTATTTACAACAATTACTAATGCTAATTTTGATAGAGATTCTATTTTAGATAGAGTAAAAGAAACTTTAAAAATAAGAGAAGAATTAAAAGCTAAAGTTGTTAAAGCTGGCGGTCAAGTTGGAGAAGTTAAAGTAAGTGGAGGGTTCTTCAAGAAAATATTTGGAGGGCAAACTACAGAAGTTATTGCACCAGATGCTGTAACTTGGACTGGTGATAATACTATAGAATTTGATGCTAAAGCTGAAAAAGTTGGAGTTCTTGCAACAGAAAATGAAGATATAAGAAGCTTAAGAGAGCTTATAACTTACGGATTAAAAGGATTATCTGCTTATATGAAGCATGCAATGAATTTAAAATATAATAATGAAGAAGTTCATGCATTTATGGCAAAAGCATTAGCAGCTACAATAGATGATACATTAAGTGCTGACGACTATGTTGCTCTTGCACTTGAAGCTGGTAAATTTGGTGTAGATGGTATGGCATTACTTGATAAAGCTAACACAGAAAGTTATGGACATCCTGAAATAACAACTGTAGATATTGGAGTTAGAACTAATCCAGGAATATTAATCTCAGGACATGATTTAAGAGATTTAGAAATGCTACTTGCGCAAACAGAAGGTACAGGAGTAGATGTATATACTCATGGAGAAATGCTTGCTGGACAATATTATCCAAAATTTAAGAAGTATTCACATTTTGCAGGAAATTATGGTAATGCATGGTGGAAACAAAAGGAAGAATTTGAAAAATTCAATGGACCAATCCTTATGACTACAAACTGTATAGTTATTCCAAAGGATTCTTACAAGAATAGATTATTTACAACAGGTGCAACAGGAATGCCAGGATGTGCTCATATAGAAGCTAAGGCTGATGGAACAAAAGATTTTTCTAAAGTTATAGAAATGGCTAAGAAATGCAAAGCACCTACAGAAATAGAAAAAGGACAAATAGTTGGTGGATTTGCTCATAATCAAGTTTTAGCATTAGCTGATAAAGTTGTTGATGCTGTTAAATCAGGCGCTATAAAGAGATTCTTTGTAATGGCTGGCTGCGATGGAAGAGCAAAATCAAGAGATTATTATGCAGAATTTGCACAAAAGTTACCACAAGACACAGTTATTTTAACTGCCGGTTGTGCTAAATATAAATACAATAAATTAAACTTAGGTGATATTGGAGGAATTCCAAGAGTATTAGATGCAGGACAATGTAATGATTCATATTCATTAGTTGTTATAGCACTTAAGCTTCAAGAAGTATTTGGCTTAAAGAGTGTAAATGAATTACCTATATCATACAACATAGCTTGGTATGAACAAAAAGCTGTAATAGTACTATTATCATTATTACACTTAGGGGTTAAGAACATTCACTTAGGACCAACACTTCCAGCATTCCTTTCACCAAACGTTGCGAAAGTATTAGTTGATAACTTTGGAATTGGTGGAATCACAAATGTTGACGATGATATGAAGATGTTCATGGAAGCATAAAAAGTATTATCTTATAAAAAGCTGGTCAAATTGATTAGTACAAATAAATTAGCTCTCTCAAAATCTCATTTATATATAATCCTGACTACTTAATTGTAGTTGGGATTTGTTTTATAAATAAGAAAGTAAAGAATATAAGAATATATGTTAAAAGGTAAATTAACGTGAAATAAGCAAATTAAAAAAATAATATAATGGGTACAATATAATAAAATGAAATAATTATATAAATATTAAAGATAAGGAAAATCGAATCATATTTGTATGCTAAGTAAATTTAGAAGAACAAAATCATAGATTTTGATTCTCATTTAGGGAGGAATTATATATGAAAAATATTACTGAAACTATTGACGTAAGGATATATGCACCCAAGGACAAGCGTCCTGCAATTTTTGATACTTTTAACAAATTAAAATCTGGTGAGACAATGGAACTTATAAATGATCACGATCCTCGTCCGTTATATGATCATTTTAATGTGGAACGCCCTAATGAATTCGAGTGGGAATACTTAGAGCAAGGACCAGAGCTTTGGAGAATAGGAATTGCAAAGAAGTAAAGTAGCAAGATAAAGTACATATAATATAATTGGAAAGAGGAATGAAATATGACAATGATTTTTAAAGACTTACATCAATTTAGCACACATATTAAGCAGATTAATCTTTCATTTCATCAATATTTATTATTAGGTGAGGATCCTATTTTATTTCATACTGGTAATGTTATGCAGGCAGAAATTATGCTGCCTGAATTAAAAGTTGTACTTGGAGGTAGAAATTTAAAATACATTTTCGTATCGCATTTTGAAAGTGACGAATGTGGAGGATTGTCTGTAATATTAAAAGAGTTTCCAAAAGCCAAGGTAATATGCTCAGCGGTTACAGCTCGCCAGTTAGATGGATTTGGAATAAAAGCTGAAGTTATTGTAAAAAAGCCAGCAGAAATACTGAGCACTAATGATTATGAACTAGAATTTATTAGATATCCATCAGAAATGCATCTTTGGGATGGTTTATTAGTTATGGAAAATAATCGTGGAATATTTTTTAGCAGTGATTTAATGATTAGTTTTGGAGAAGAAATAGGTACTGTAAAAGAATCAGATTGGAATACTGAAATAAATAATATTAAACTAGAACAGGTGCCAGATCCAGAAAAGCTAAAAGAATTACAACAGGCTTTGCTAAAGTTAAATCCCAATTTTGTAGCTACTGGCCATGGAGTATGTTTAAAAACCAAGTAGATAGAATAATTGAATTGAATATTTAACTTATAAAAATTAAAAGTTTGAATAGATAAACAAATCAAGAACTTGATTTATTACTTGTAATTTTTAGATTATACTACGCACAGTTATGAGTTATGAGTTAAGGATGAAATCCCTCAGTGGGATTTCTGAAATATATTTTTGAAAAGCCTGCAGGCTTTTCTTCCTCAGCTCATAATTTATTAAAATATCAGTTGCAAGTTATAAATTAGACTTATCTATGAGACAATTATCTATAATTGTTAAACTCTTGTGTGTGCAATACCAGAAATTACATATATATTTGTGCAAGCGGCATTTGAAATTGAGCTGCTTTAGATTCTTAATGTGAGCTTGTTCCATTTACTGCTTGTCACGAACTTGTTTCGGGAACATGCAGTAATGGATGCAAGCTTACATTTAGAACCTTTCAGCGAGAATTTCATAAGTCCGCTGGAATAAATATGTATGTAATTTCGGTTAAGCACCACATAAGTTTAATTTTAAAGCTGGATATCTATAAATTCATGCTATTTATATCTTGGCTGCTCTTTTTGTGTAAGATAGAAATTATAAGCACCAATTTTTTTCATATCATCGTTATTCTCTTTCCATGTTTTAGTTAATTCTTCATTATATGTTGTAGGAGCGCAGGGATATTTAGAACATTCAAAACAGAAATTTACATTTTCGTTCTTATGACAAGTATTTATGCTACACTGACATTTTGGTTTATCACTGTAACGACATCCAGGACAATTACCGCTTGAAAAGTGCTTTAAAATAGCTAAAAATTGCTCATAATAATTGAATGCAGGCATAAAATCTCTTATTTTCTCAGCCATTTTTTCAAAATTTATTAAGTTTTCACTCAGTTCCTTACTTAATAATACTACCTTACTTTTTTCATAATATACACATCGTAAGCAGTCATTTCCACAAGGAGCTAAGTCTTTTACAGCTTGATCATAGTTATTCATAAAAATTCCTCCTTAAATGAGAATCAAAATTTGTGATTTTGTTCTTTCACTTATATAGATGCAGTAAAAAGAGGAAAGTCACGCTTTAATAAAAAATTATTTGTTTTTTAATACATTTCATTTACTATTTTCACAACTCTTTCATACCATTCCTTAGGAGGCTTTTTATCTGGCATATTTTTATATAAGAAATTTATTTTATTTCTAACTTCTATGTTAAAGATATAGTTGGATTTTGTGAAATCTAATTTTTCAATTAAATTATGCTTGTTTGCTCTTTTTTGTAAATCTGATCTTGTTTTAGAGAATTCAATCCAAGCCTTGCAGCTGCAAGGATTATTAACATCTAAAAGATTGCAGTGATTATGAAAAAACGAATCTAAATTCATATGGGCACGATAAAGAAGTCCTTTTGTTGCATTTTTTGAAATACCAATTAAAGTTGATACCTCATCTAAAGATAATCCAAACATATCAATTAGAGAAAAAGCTATTCGTTGATGTAGAGTGAGGCGTCTTACCATTGCGAGAAAGCAGCCGTTTTGAAGATCGCGAATAGTTTCTTCAACGATTACTTCATCTTCAGGTCTTGGGGGAGTGTAAGTAAGAAGACTACCTTCAGTTTCAAGAAGAGAAATATCATCATAAAGTAGTTCATCATTATTTTTTTTCTTTCTTTCTCTCATTAGAAAATTATTAAAACATATTTTTCTAAGCCAAGCTTTAATAGCAGATTGATCTTTTAAGGTTGTGAATTTCTGCCAAGCAGTAATGAAAGTTTCCTGAGTTAAATCTTCTGCAACTGATGGATGGCAGGATAATTTTAGAGCGTAGTTGTAAATATAAGTTCCATAAGCATTCATTAACACTTCAATATCCATTAACATTCTCCATTCATTTCTAAAATTTTTCATTAGGCACATGAAAATAAGCTAAGAAATAGGATTGTTATTTTTTGACTGTGCCTTAATAATATTATAAAAAATAATGTAATTTAATAAAAGCTATACCATGTATTTAAAATATAAATAAATTTAATAGAGAGTGTATAAGATATGTTTATTGTGGAAATGATTTGAATAGAGAATTATATTTCATAAAAAGGAGTGTAAATTTATGTACATGCTATCAAGTGATAAAATACATGGTGTTTTAGAAATAAGACCTTTTAAAGGACACTTAAATGTTACTGCAGCTAAAAAAATTGAAGAGGGAAAAGTAATTCAATTTAATAGGTATCATGTTGCAAACAGACAAAAACTTTTGGAAGAGTTGGCAAACCAAATTAAGAAACAATGGATTAAAGAAGCTGAAGATTCACTTAAAAGATATAAGGAACTAAAAGTTCAATTAAAATAAGCTGAAAATATTGGATCTTATATGTAACATTATATTATATGCTTAAGTAGAAATAGGCTGCCGCATTTTTTAGTGCAACAGCCCATTTTTAGATTTATAAAATTTATAAAGCGTCTTTTCCACGCTCACCAGTACGAATTCTTACAACATCTTCAGCATCATAAATAAAAATCTTTCCGTCTCCATAATTACCTGTACTGATTTCTTTTAGAACTTTATCTATTATAATTTCAGCAACATCTGGTGCTACAACTGTTTCAACTTTAACTTTAGGTAACAGATTTACCTTATATTCGGTACCTCTGTAAATTGTTTTATATCCTTTTTGATTACCGTATCCCATAATATTTGAAATCATTACACCAGTTGCATTACAGTCGTGTAGAATTTTTTTTAAATCTTCTAATTTTTCACTGTTAATAACAATCTCTAATTTTTTCATACCATTACCTCTCTTTCACTATATTATATTGATTGAGTATCTTGTTTAAACCTTAAGATTTGTTTTATTTCAGCATTATCTGGTGAGTTATAATCGAGTTCGGGAGATTTTACTAATTGTAGATCTGGGTATCCAGAAACACCCATTTCAGGAATATCTAAGCCGTTTAGCTCAGCTTCAGGTGTAACTCTAATGCCCCAAACTTTATCGACAATTCTTAGAAAAATATAAGAAACTCCAAATCCCCAGACAAATAATACAATTACTGCTATTAATTGAGCTGCAAATTGAGAAGGATCACCAAAGAATAAGCCTGTTACTCCTCCTGAAACACCATTTAAACCATCACCATAAGAACCATCAGCAAATAGTCCTAAGGAAAGAATTCCCCAAAGGCCATTAACACAGTGAACAGAAATTGCTCCAACTGGATCATCAAGTCTTAATTTATTTTCTACAAAGGCTACTGCTAGACAGACAAGTAATCCTGCAATCCCACCTATAAAGAAGGCAGAAGGAGCGCTTACAAATGCACAAGGGGCAGTTATTGCAACCAATCCAGCAAGGGCACCATTGGCAGTCATTGATGGATCTGGTTTACCGTATTTAACCCACATATAAAACATAGCAACAAGTCCACCTATTGCACCAGCTATCATTGTGTTTGTAGCGACTACAGATAACCTGAAATCAGAAGCGTTTAATGTTGAACCGGCATTAAATGAAAACCAGCAGAAGAATAAGACAATAGTACCTATAATAGCCATTGGTATATCATGTCCAGGGAAAGGTCTTGAGGTCCCATCTTTTTTAAATTTACCAATTCTAGGTCCGATAACAATAGCTCCTGCTAAAGCAAGCATACCACCCATTGAGTGAACAACACCAGAACCAGCAAAATCAACAACTCCATGACCAAGTCCAAAATTTTGACCAAGAGTTGCAAGCCAACCGCCACCCCATACCCAATTTCCGAAGAAAGGATATAGGAACATTGAAATAAAGAAAGATAAAATGACAATGGCAGAATATTTTACTCTTTCAGCCATAGCACCAGTTGGTATTGTAACGGTAGTATCCATGAACACCATTTGGAAAAAGAATAATGCATAAATTCCTGGATCATAAACACCAAAACCAGATAAGAAAAAGCCGTTATATCCCATAATACCGCCAAGGCCGGGTATTGAAAGCATTGAGCCTAAAGCGGCTCCACCAGTGCCAAGACCTGCAGCTCCACCAGAACCGCCAAATTGAATAGCAAATCCTGTTAAGAAGTATCCAACTGCACCAACTAAAAATACCATAAAATTCATAGTCATTGTGTGTGCAGCATTTTTACCACGGCAAAATCCTGTTTCAACCATTGCAAATCCGCATTGGAAGAAGAAAACCATAAATCCGGTTATCATGACCCATGTAAAGTTTGCACCATAATAACCTTTATTAGCAACTGTTGCAACATCGCTAAGAGTTTCGTTCCCTGTTGCTGCAACATAAGAAGCTCCAGTAGGATCGGAACCTCCAGCCGGTGAAAGTGCTAAAACTAAGGTTACAGCCAAAGCGCCCAAGAATAATATAATTGCAGCTAATTTAAATGATTTTTTCATAAATTTTCCTCCTTAAAAAATATATAAAATTAATATTATTTCTTATAGATAAATTTCTTTTCTTTTTTTCTTTTAAAATTATTCCATGAAAATTTTGATGAAGATTTAAGCAGTTCCTCTTTCAATTTAGTAACTGAAAAGTAATATCTTATTCCTAAATATAAAACCAGTAAGCCAAATACTGTACCTGGTATTAAAGAACTTAAAACTTTAAAGTGAATATCATTAACTAGACTGAAAATGCTAAAAAATATGCCTAAAAAGATAATTATCATATCAGCTATAAAAAGGAAATTAATGAGTATTTTCTTTGATCTGTTTGGGGAGCAAAGTGCGTTTTGCTTTTTCATTTTTAATACCTCCTTTCATTGGAATGTTTTTTGATGAAATTTTTAACAGCAAAAAAGGAGTCAAGCTTAACCAAGCTTTGACTCCTTTGTCTGGGGAGATATCCCATTAAAAAAGAAAAGCAGTCTAATATTTATAAATATTAGACTGCTTTGCCAATAATTGTTATATTAATTTTATTATAGATACACTAGTGTAAAAAGTCAAGTCAAATTTAGAAAAAATCAACAGTTTTTTTTCCTGTTAAAAAAATTAATTTACTATAATATTTATTGGTTTACAATTATATTTCAATTAAAGAATTAAAGTTAAGAGATAAAAAACTTAACGTTATATTTTTTACTTTTTTTTAAGATTTTTCGCTATAAAATTTAACAATTCCGTTGTATCATAAATACATGAAAGAAGGTGAGAGAATGGGAAATATAATAAAGATTAATATTTATGCAGAATCTAAGAAAAAAAAGAATGAATTAAAATTAAAAACTGTTGAAGAAGCTATTTCTAAATATAATAGCTGGTTAAAGAAAACAAATAAGGAGGATAAAATAGAAAACTATGAGATGTTTTTGCAAGCTAAATAGTTATTTTTAGAGGTTGATTAGATTTTAAGGTTTAATCGACCTCTTTTTTGTGTATAAAATTATAAAGTAATCAGGATGAATTTTTGTCTATAAAAAGCGTGCCATCACTTTGAACTTCGGCATAGAATATATCTTTTATAGAAGATATATTTTGTCTTTTTAGTTCAGCTTCTAGCCAGGTTTTACTTAAATTTAATTCTTTTAAATTAGCATGTATTATCTTACCATCAACGATAATTTCAGATGGCAGGTATTTTAAAGTAGATAATGGAATACTCATATCAGATTTAGTTATTTGTTGTTCTTGAGGCTTTTTCATTATACTTAAATTGCCTATAGGCTCCAATATTGCATACTCTACTTCTTTGATAGAAAAAATATTTTGTTTTCTGAGCATCATGGATAGATCATCTATATTAACACGATTTGCTTTTAATTCGTCTTTCATTATCTTACCTTTCTTTATTAATATGGTTGGTTGACCATCAATTAATTGCCTTAATTTCCCGGATTTTAATCCAATATATTCAAGTAAAAGAGTTAAGATGCACCACCAAATCAAGCTTATTAAATCCTCTATGAAGGATTCATCTAATTCATGAATCATATTAGCTGAAATAGAACCAATTGTAATTCCAGTAATGTAGTTAAAAAATGTTAAATGACTCATTTGTTTTTTACCTAATATTCGTGTTAAGATTAACAATACTAAAAATATTAAAGTTATCCTAGTTAATAAGTAGAGTATATTTATATTTGCTAGGTTCATTGTTTTAACCTCCTAAATTTATGGAAATATCTTGCCCGCGAGTAACTTAATTTATTCTTTTTTGAAAAATAAGAGAGTAAGAGTGTGTAAAAGATAAATTATGAACATTGGTACCAAAATTAATTCTATAAGGTTTGCTTATTGGATTAGAACAGAAAGTATTGAGAAAAGTAAGCAATTGGAAAGAACGTTAAATTAAAATTGAATTAACATAAATTATATGGTACTATTTGTATAAAGTGATTTTAATAATTTTGTTTCCAAGGCGGGAAGTTCTTATTTGAGTTTCCTGCCATTTTTGCGAGGCTGCTAAGAGCTCTGTTTTGAATTTAAGATTTGCTATGTAATTAAAGCATATACTGATTAAAGTCACTTGAAAATAGGAAGGTAGTGATAAGGATGCTTTATATATTAATTTTACTATTGGGAATAACTTTTGTGCTGCCAATTATATCAAAGAAAGTTGAGAGTAATCTTGAAGTTTTTTTGTTTACTATAGGGATAGTAGCAGCCATTGTTTCAAATTCTGTAAGTCGAGAATTTCTACTTCATATTATTGAAAATAAATTTATGTATATAATATCTTTAGCGGTGCTTATAGGTGGATTTATATTTAAAATATTATCAGTTCATATAAAGAGCATACTTTCATATGTTTTGAAGTATATTCCATTAAGAATTTTTATATTTTTACTAGTAGTTATTATAGGATTTTTGTCAAGTATAATAACTGCAATAATAGCAGCGCTTCTACTAGTAGAAATAGTCAGCATACTTCCAATAAGTAGAGAGAACAAGATAAGTCTTGATATAGTTGCATGTTTTTCAATTGGAATTGGAGCAGTATTAACTCCTATAGGAGAACCTTTGTCAACAACAGTGATTTCTAAATTGGGTGTGGATTTTTGGTATCTATTGGATCAATTTGGAATGTATATCATACCAGGTATATTAATTCTTGGATTCATAGGAACTATATACGGAAAAGAAGAAAAGAATGAGATAGAAAGCAATGAAGAAGTTATTATAGAGGAAACTAATAAGGTGATACTTGTAAGAGCACTTAAAATTCTTTTGTTTATTATAGCATTAGAATTACTTGGACAAGGCTTTAAGCCAATAATTGATACTTATATAATACATCTTAATACGGGTTATTTATATTGGTTTAATATGTCTTCAGCAGTGTTAGATAATGCTACTTTAGCGGCTGCAGAGGTAAGTGATAAAATGTCATTAATTCAAATTAAGGCAGTATTAATGGGATTATTGATTAGTGGGGGAATGATGATTCCAGGAAATATACCTAATATTATTTCAGCTGGAAAGTTAAAAATCAAAAGCAGGGAATGGATTAAATTAGGTGTTCCACTTGGACTTGCTATAATGTTAATATATTACATGATTTTGTTTTTTATATAAACCTTCTATACTCTCCATAATTCCTCCACATTTCATTTATATAATTATTACATGAAGAGTAATTAATATAATAAATAATAAGGAGGAGTTAAGTAATGTTTTGTAATGGATATGGATATGGTGGTTTTGGACCAGTAAGCAATATAGGATATGGAGGAATGTTCTTAGGAATGGGCTTTAGAATGCTAATATTTATTGTGTTAATAGTCTTAGCTGTAAAGTTATTTAAGAGCTATAGTAATAAATCTAATAGTGCAATGAAGATACTTAATGAAAAGTTTGCTAATGGAGAGATGACTCAGGATGAATATTTAAAAAGGAAAGAAATTCTTTCGCAAAAGAATTAATAAACATGAAATAAGTATAGTTAAGATTAGAGTGAGTTATTGTTATTTATTATAGACTTACTCTAGTCTTTTTTTGAATCATACATTATAATATAAGCACCAAAGTTGGAGGTGATAAGTATTAATAATAAATTTAAGATATTAGTAGTAGATGATGAAGCAAATATAGTAAATGTTGTAAGGGCATATCTTGAAAGAGATGGTTTTGATGTGATTACAGCAATGGATGGAGAAAAAGCATTAGAAGTATATAATAAGGAAGTTATTCATCTCATAGTGTTAGATTTAATGCTTCCGAAGCTTGATGGTGAAGAAGTATGCAGGAAAATTAGAACAACCTCAAGCATACCTATAATTATGCTTACTGCAAAAGCAGAAGAAGATGAAAAAATAGAAGGAATATCTATAGGGGCTGATGATTATTTAACTAAACCTTTTAGTGTTCGTGAGCTTGTAGTAAGAGTTAGAGCTTTACTTAGAAGATCATATAAGGATTTTGCTCCAATGGCAGATATATTATCTTTTAATAATAATGACCTAGAAGTTAATATAAAAAAAATGATAGTAAAAAAGCAAAATGAGGCCGTGAGCTTGACAGCAAATGAGTTTAAGATTTTAATAGTTTTTTTATCAAATCCAGAAAAAGTATTTTCAAGAGAAGAATTAGTAGAAAAAGCATTTGGAATAGATTATGAAGGTTTTGACCGGACAGTAGATACTTATATTAAGAATATCCGCCAAAAAATAGAAAGTAATCCTAAGGAACCAGAATATATAGTAACTGTATATGGAATGGGATATAAATTTAATCCCAATTTTGCTGAGGTGAAAAAATGAAAATATCATTAGTTAAGAGAATGGCCTTAGGCTTCATACTAGCAGTTCTAGGTTCAATTATTTTGGCGAGCATAATATCTAATTATACAGTCGGAGAAAAATTTAAAGAATATTTGGTAGACGAGCATGAAACAAAGATAGAAAATGTAGTTAAATCAATTGATGATTTATACAGTAGTCAAAAAGGAGATTCTAAAATAAATACTGAGGAAATTCAAAGATATGCAGAATTGCAAGAATTATATATTGAGATTAAAGATATAAATAATAATACTATTTATTCTTCGGGAAAATCATATTTGCAGCATGATAATATGATGAATAATATGATGGGACATATGATGAAGAATCCTTCAGGAATTAATATGGGTGAATATACTGAAAATGAATATCCATTAGAAGTTAATGATAAGGTGACTGGAAGTATAACTATTGGTTATTTTGGAGATTCTTATTTATCTTCTGCATCAGTAACATTTATAGGTACTTTAAATCATTCATTAGTAATATCGGCTATAATAGCTTTAATATTTGGAATTGTAATTAGCCTTATAATATCAAAGCAAATATCAAAACCTTTATCTAAGATAACTGAAACTGCTAATGAAATTAGAAATGGTAATTTAAATGTTAGAGTAAAGAGCAGTACAAAGACTAAAGAAATAATCGAACTATCTAATTCTATAAATTATCTTGCGGAAACTTTAAATAGTCAGGAGATGCTTAGGAAAAGATTAACTTCTGATATGGCTCATGAACTAAGAACACCACTTACTACATTGAAAACACATGTAGAAGCTTTTATGGATGGAATATGGGAACCTACTTATGAAAAATTCGAGGTGTTTTATGAGGAAATAGAAAGGCTGACTAAAATGGTAGATAATCTTAGAGATTTAGCAAAACTTGAACAGACTAATATAGTTTTAAATAGAAGCAAAGTAAATCTTTCTGAGGAATTAGAGAAAATTTTGAATATTTATAAACCGCTTTATGTTAAAGCAGACTATGAGTTAACTGGTGACATAGCTCCAGATGTTATTGCAGTGGTTGATGAGGATAAATTTAAGCAGATTATGAATAACTTAATCACAAACGCCTATAAATATCTAAAGATGAAAGGCAAAGTAACAGTAGGGCTCAAGAATGAAAAGCAAAATATAGTAATTAAGGTTATCGATAATGGTATTGGAATACCTGAAAAGGATATACCTTATGTATTTGAACGGTTTTATAGAAGCGATTCATCTAGGAGTAAAAATACAGGTGGATCAGGCATAGGGCTCACTATTGTAAAGAGTTTTGTTCAAGCTCATGGTGGAAATGTATACTTAGAAAGTGAAATTGATAAAGGAACTATAGTTACTGTAGAACTGCCAAAAGTAAATTGAATTTATTTCAGAACATATTTAGATAAGAATTAGGCACATTTTTGATTGTGCCTAAATGGAATTATGCTTATGTAAATGTTTTACTAAATGGAAGAAACCTTATTAAAAATATAGAAAAGATTGTTTTAAATGTAGTCTAAAGGTGATATTCTTAATCTTATGGAAGGAAGTGGAGTTTTTGAGATGCATGGTGTTTTCAAATCATTAGAGGATAGAGGCCGATATATATTTGATGTCATACAGAAGAATGGACCTATAACTAAAAGTGAATTAATTGACATGACTAAAATAAAATTAACAACACTAAATAGAGATCTTCAAATATTAATTGATGAAAAAATAATTATTGAAAGTGATATTGGAAAATCAACAGGTGGAAGAAAGCCAAGTTTATATGATGTGAATCCTAAGGAATTCTATATTATAGGTATTGATATTTCTCGAACATATACCAGAATAGTTATGACAAACTTAAAACTAAATGTAGTAAAAGAGAAACTGTTAAACCAGGCGTATAAAATTGAAACTGTAGGGAATATTATACCGAATACTATAAAAAGTTTATATGCAGAATTACAGGTAGAAAAATCATCAATTATAGGAATTGGAATAGGGATAGTGGGAGGTTTTGAGATTAAACCTTTATATGACGTTTTAAGCAGGGAATTAGAAGTACCAATATGTATAGATAATGGTGCAAATGCAGCTGTTATTGGAGAATATAATTTTGGGATTGGAATAGGCAAAAAAAATCTTGCATATGTAAATTGTGGTGTTGGAATAAGAACAGGAATAATATCCTCAGGCGTATTAATTCGTACGATCAATAATCTAGAAGATGCCTTTGGACATATGATTGTTGAAGCAGATGGAGAATTATGTTCCTGTGGTAATTATGGTTGTATAGAAAGTTATGTATCAATATCAAATATAACAAAAAAGTTTATTAATAAAGTAAAGGATAGGTTACTTCTAAATGGAAGCAAGGAAGTAAATAAAATAAATTACAATGATATTTGCAGACTTGCTGAAAAGAAAAATGAAGATGCTGTTGAAGTTATTAGAAATTCTGCAGTATATCTAGGAATAGGCCTTGCAAATTACATAAAATTGTTCAATCCAGAACTGATAATATTAAGTGGACCTTTAATACAACATTCAGAGTTGTTTTATGATATAGCTAAGAAGACAGCTCTAGAAAAGTGTCATATTAAAAATAATAAAATCATATTTAGTAATAATGGATATTATAAAGATAAATCTATAGCAGTGGGAGCATGTGCTATGATAATACAAAAAATAATAGCAGATAAGGAAGAGGCATGATCATATGTATAGCATATCTTCTTTTAAGCTATTATAAGAGCAGAATAGAAGGGAGTGTATATAATCAATGAATATAATAGCATTTATAGCAGTTGGAATACTTGCTGGAATATTAAGCGGAATGTTTGGGGTTGGAGGCGGAATAGTAATTGTACCTGCATTAGTATATTTATGTGGTTTTAGTCAGCTAAAGGCTCAGGGAACATCACTCGCAATTATGCTGCCACCAGTTGGAATTGCAGCATTTATTCAGTATTACAAGCAAGGTCAGGTTGATGTAAAGGCAGGAATTTTAATATGTATTTTTTTAGTTTTTGGATCAATGTTTGGAGCTAAAATAGCTCATATTATTCCTATATCTGTATTGAAAAAATCTTTCGGCGTATTAATGATTTTGATGTCATTAAAAATGATTTTTTCAAAGTAACAAAAATAAATAAGAAACAAAGAAATATCAGATGAATATATTATCCTTATATTGATCTGTTATTTTTTATTTAAGGATAGCTCTTTTTAGAATATATATGGAGTATAGAAGGCTATAAAGTTACTTGATTTGATAAATATAAGATATGTGTGACTTAATCACATATATCTATAAAAGATTAATATATAATAAAATTAAGAGGGAGATGATGAATAATTTGAGCAAGGTGTTAGATAGCAAAGTGTTAGATGATAGTTTAAGTGATTTTGAATCTTTATATGAGGTTTACCCAGTACTAAAAAAAATTGATAAAAATAATCATAACATAATAAGTAATAAGGCCGTTATTAAAAATGTATATTCCAATGAGTATGTGGCAGGTGCAGAAGAAAATTGTCATGGAGTTTTATTTGTAATAAAAGGAACAATAAAAATACAAAAGATCAACGAGGAAGGAGAAGAAACTAACCTTTATAATATAAAACAAGGGGAGTTTTGCCACGAAGCCTTAAGTTGTTTATCAAATTTAGAATCTTTAAATATAACAGGTAAAGCGATATTAGATTCAAAAGTATGTTTAATTCCCTTTGAGGTAGTTAGAAAATATCTAATTCAGGATAATGAGTTTTTATTATATATGTATAAGGACTTGTATAACAAGTTTAATACAGTAATAGGAAATAAAGAAGAGATGATTCACGAATCATTAGAAACAAGGCTTATAAAGTTTTTAATAAATAGAAGAAGCAGTATAATTTATGCAACTCATAGTGAATTAGCTTTTGAAATAGACTCTGTTCGTGAAGTTGTAAGCAGAAAGCTTAAAAGTATAGAAAAATTAGGATATATAAAGTTGGAAAGAGGAAAAATAGTAATACTTAAAGACTTGAGTGAGATATTGAAAAGTTGATTAAGTATTATCATAATAAAAAATGATAATTAAGATAAAACTTTAGGAGGAATTTAAGATGTTTGATTTTTTGAATAGAAATGAAGGACGAGTTATTAATGTAAATGATGTGGACAATTTAATTGGAAAGATTGAATTGATTGATATAAGAGAAAAGTATGAGTATGAAGGTGGAAGCATACAAAGTTCGAAGAATATACCAATGGGAGAACTTTTAAACGACCCAGAAAAATATTTAAATAAAAACAAAGAGTATTACATAATGTGCCAATCAGGTGGGAGAAGTGCAAGAACTTGTAACAGCCTTGGAAGCCAAGGGTTTAAGGTTATTAATGTTTCTGGTGGAATGGGTTCATATGTGGGAACAAGAAGAAAATGAAATTAGTTTAGTAAATATTAAAGAATTATGAAAAAAACATAACAAAATTTTAAATTATACGAGGAGTAGTAGACATATGGAAAAAGTATTAGAATTTCATAAAGAAGGATATAACTGCGCAGAATCTATAATAAAGGCGTTTAATGAGGATAACAATTCAGATATTCCGGTTTCAATTGCAAGTCCTTTTGGAGGAGGTATGGCTGTAGGAGGAACCTGTGGAGCAATTACTGGAACACTGATTGCAGTAGGAGCATTAAAAGGAAGAAACTCAAATGAAGAAAAGAATAATTCAAGAATTGTAACAAAAGATATCATAAATAAAGTTAAAGAAAGATACGGAACCATAGAGTGCATTGAACTTAAGAAAAAGGGTATAACTTGCGATGAAATAATACAATATACTTATGAAGTTTTAAAGGAATATACCAAATAGCATGAGTGCAGAGTGTATTTATTTTAATATTGTATAAAAACATATTTGCAGAAATTATTAACAGATAGCCTAAGTAAGATTAGATTATCTGTTTTTTTGTAGAAGTTAGTAGAGGATATGAATATTTTTAATTCCAGGGACTTATTAAATAAATTTGAATATAATATTATGAAGCCTCTAAAAATTAATGGGCAAATAGGAAATAGAAGATAAAAATTAATGCTGGTGATTAAATCACAGACAATGTAATAATATTTAATTATTATAAGAGTATAGATGAGTCTGCCAGTAAATAAAGGGAGGAATAAATATGGCAAGGGTAATAAATAGTAGAGAGTTTGTTGAAAATGTTGAAAATACTAAGGGAGTAGTTGTCGTTGACTTTTTTGCAACCTGGTGTGGACCTTGCAAAATGTTATCTCCAGTATTCGAAAGAGTTAGCAATGAAATTGGGGATAGAGCTAGGTTCTTTAAAATGAATGTTGAAGAAAGCAGCAGTATAGCTCGGAAGTATGGAGTGGCAGCAGTGCCAATGATGATTATATTTAAAGATGGACGCCCAGTGGAAAATTTAGCTGGATTTATGCCTAAAGAAAATATAACAAATAAGGTAAGGGCACATTTGTAAAATTTAGACTGAATTTACAAAAATGTAGTCACTATATATGACTACATTTTTGTTTTAACTACACTAAAATATGAACACTTAATTAACATGGTAATTTTACAATAAAAGTAGAACCTTTTCCACATTCACTTTGTACTTCTATTTTACCGCCACATAAATCAATAATTTTTTTTACTAATGCTAAGCCTAAACCATTGCCTTCAGAGGAGTGGGATTTATCTCCTTGATAGAACTTGTCAAAGATATGATTTTGTACATCTTTTGACATTCCGATACCAGTATCAGAAATTACAGCAGTAATCCAATTAGAAGACTGTGTTAAAGTGCATTGTATAGTTCCACCATCAGGAGTGAATTTTATTGCATTACTAAATATATTAGTCCATATCTGCATTATTAATTCTTCATTTCCATAAAAAGTAATTGGGTCTAAATCTACATTTAGGTCAATATTTTTGTTGGTCCATTTTGATTCAAAAAGCAATAAGGTTTGTCTTAGCTGCTCATCTAATTTGAATTTGTTTTTTTGAGCAATGATTCCCTGATTCTCAAGTCTTGATATCTGAAGGATAATAGAAACTAAATTTGATAGTCTCTTCGTATTGCTAAGAATTTTTTTAATGTATTGATTTTTTTCTTCTTCTGTTAAAGTTTTATCCTGCAGCAGCATAGTATAACCATCTATAGAAGCAAGAGGTGTTTTAAATTCATGAGAAACATTAGCAATAAAGTCACTGCGGAAAGTTTCTATATGATTTAATTCATTAACCATAATATTAAAATTGCGATACATAGTCTTAAGTTCATCTGGATTATGCTTATTTTCATTTAATTTAATATTAAAGTTGCCTTTTCCTACCTCCATTAATGCTTCGCTAAATTTTACAAGAGGTGATAATATTCTTTTTCCTACTATAGCTGAAATAGCTGTTCCAACAAATACACTAACCATGTATAAATTAATAATAGGTACTAATATAGAATGAGTTGAAAATGCATTTAGATGAAAATATATAGCTGTAATAATTGCAACAATTGCACCTGTAGCTAGTATAATAAGAAAAGTTACAAGAGAAAAAACTAAACCTAATTTAAAGCTATGATTATTATTCATGTTTCTTCACCACTTTATACCCAAGTCCCCTTACAGTTGAAATTTCAAAATCTATATTATCCTTAAAACGCTCTCTTAAGCGGTTAATATGCACATCTACTGTACGAATATCTGTTTCTGAATTAATTCCCCAAATTTCATCCATAAGCTGTTGCCTTGTAAATATGTGGTTTGGATAACAAATTAGTTTATATAATATGTAGAATTCTTTTTGGGGAAGCACTGTTACTTCTCCATGTTGGTATACGGATAGGGAATCAAATTCAAGCATAGTTTCGCCAATATATTGTTTTCTCTCATTTATAATTTGAGCCCTCCTAAGTAGTGCACCAACTCTTAATACCATTTCATTAACATCTATAGGTTTCACCATATAATCATCTATTCCAAGTGAAAAACCTCGTTGTTTATCTTGAAAGCTTTCCTTTGCTGTGATAATTAATACAGGAAGATTAAATTGAGCATCTCGAATAGATTTAACTAATTCAAAGCCATTCATATTAGGCATCATTATATCGGAAATAATTAAATCAATGTATTCTTTATCTAAAACTTCAAGAGCTTCAATACCATCTTTTGAGCAGGTTGTTTTATATCCATTTTTAAGTAATACAGTAGAAAATAATTCACATAGTTCTTTATCATCTTCTACAATTAGAATGTGAAACATCTGTATTTCCCCCCATGCAGAATAATTACACTAATTATACTATGTTTTATATGCATTTTAAAGTATTGTAAATTAAGTATGTTGAGCATCAATATTAGCTGAACATGAGATAAATATGTAATTAATTTTTAATATATATGTTGCAATTAGTTTTCTACATTTTATATTCTGGTATTTACTTAGCTT